>NZ_JBXWNC010000016.1:0-118395 GCF_059610165.1 Ruegeria sp. YTSA135
ACAGGCCAAGTAGTGGGGCCTTGCCATCAGCTCCGCCTCCGAGCGGTACGAGACTATGCCCAACCGAGTGCAAACGCGCCATTTCGTCAACTGGAACGCAGTAGCCGTGGGCTTCAAACTTCCGTCCCATCACGAACCTCCTTGCGGTCGATCCGCTTTGCCGGGTCGCGGTGTTTGTCGTTTGAAAGATATTTTAAGCTCATGCTCATTTCCTCAAGCTTGCGCTTTAGGTCAGAACACGTTGCATTTCAGAAAGTCCTGCCACAGACTGTAAAACGAAATGTCCCGTGCCCATGATGACCCATGGAGCGCGGGTTTCGTCTATGCGGCTGCCGGATTGACGCGGTTCTTATCGAGCCAATTCAAAACATCCCGACCGAGATACAGAACGCGACTGCCAGACTTGATGTAAGCCGGTCCTTTCCCATCATGACGCCACTGTGCCAGCGTCTGAGGGGCACCAACTGTGCGCATCTCAGGGGCAGAAGATGGATAGTAGTTGTCCGGTTCAATCTTCATTTGCAGCACCTCCTTTCTATCTAAGGTGCTGCCAAATTACTTGAGGCTATATTGGACAGCAGGTAGCGCTGTCCAACTTTGTTTAATCCCCGTACCTTCTCCAAGTTTGCCTGTTAGCGTCGGGGCTTGTGCCAAGACCGTATTTCTTAAACACGATGCGACCTGCGTTTAAATCACTATGTCCTGCGGCAATGAGCGGACGCATTTTCTCCACTATCGCTTCTCTGTCGGATCTGTGTTTTTCGGAAGAAGCAGTGCCACCGGCAGAGCTTGCGGAAATCCATTCTTCGCCTCTTTGAGCGTTATCTTCATGCGCGCATTTTAGACGATATTCTTTTTCCAGCGCACCTAGCTCAACACCTAGCTCAACGGCTTCAATCGAGAATGGATTTTGGCCGGTGTTCCCTGCTAGTTCACGGGCGCGTACTATATCGAATTGGCAAAGTGTAATTGCCATGCGACACGCATACCAAAGTGGCGAGTGATCCTCCCTTGGACACACAATCCGGGACGCAAGGCGGTAGCCATCGTTAAGGATTTTTTCAATGCTGGATGGATATGGGCGGCCACAAACCGCCACTTCAAACCATGTTCGATAAGCCTCTCCGCCATCCGGTGGAATAAGCCAAAATGGGTCTATCCCACCTCGATAGTAAACAGGCAAATCCTCATTTCCCAGAAAGTCCTTTTTCTCATTCTCAAAAATTTTGCGACACTCCCCTTCTATGTTCGAGCGGAGGTCGTGAAATTTGCGAATTGGGTACAGTTGAAAATTTCCTGGAACGGGTTTGCCGGTAAGGAAGTCGTGTCTGAATCGGTCATCAATTAAGGTTTCCTCACGGTTGTACGTTGTGATTCCTTTGCCAACGACGAGGTTTTTTCTCGGCCTCATATTCGAACCACCCTTTCACACGTGTGTTCACCTTCGGCTTTAGTCACCGTAGCTGCCAACACCTCCAAAGCTTCACGCTTTTCATCCCGATAAGTCGCGCGGTCGTAGATGGCGGTAACGCTACTGTCAGAGTGACCCAAAACTCTTTCCACAATAAACCTGTTAGCCTTCCCGGATTCGTTGCCGGTTGTCATCAGCGTTGCGGCGGTGCGCCGGATATCGTGAAAGCGCCAGTCTGAGGTTTCAGAGTTTTTTTGCAGGGCTGCTTTTAACTTCGAACCGGGCCAGATTGGTTTTTTCCCGTTCGTGGAAAACACGTAATCACCGCGCCGCTTAACGCTGGCAATCAGCGCTGCCAGCGCCTTTGATAGCGGAACCTCATGGGCTGTAGCGTTTGCGGTGCGTGTGGCCTTTACCTTGTCCTTGGGGATAATCCATACATCGCCCTGAATCTCGTCGTAGCGCATTTGGGCAACGTTACTGATCCGCTGGGCGCTCAGCATCAATGCCTGAGTGAAGGGGCCAAAGGGGTAAGGCGTTTCGCATGCCGTCGCATAGAGTGCGACCCACTCATCAGTTGATAAAACCCGGTCTCTATTCCCCGCCTTGGCCCCCACTTTCAGCTTTTCCCAAGGGTTGCTCTTTATCATCTGTTCTTCGGCACACCATGCAAGAAAGGGTCGTAGATAGCTGACAACAGCACCGGCCCGGATCGGAGATGATTTCTTGCTGACATGTGTTCGTAGGTCTTGGCCGTGGTGAAAGGAAAGGTCGGTAGCTCTGATGTGTCCGATGCGATCCTTGGCCCAAATATCCCAAACAGATTGAATGTCGTGCCATGTCCGCAACTCACCTTCGCGGGCAGCCTTATAGGCGTCGAACAGGTCGGAAACGGTCTTAGCGTTGTTATCGACCCGCATCGTGTGCGCCCGTTCTTTGGCTTCTTCCGCCAGCTTGCGGGCTTCTTTTACGCTGATATGAGGGAATGTTCCAAGGCGTTCACGCTGGCGGCGCTTGCCGCGCGGTATCACTACTTCCCATACCTTTTGGCCCCGCTTGCCAACGCGCAGCACAAGGCCTCGCACGATTTCGTCCCTGACCTCATAGCCCCTGTCCTTGGGCTTGAGTTCTTCGGCCTTGCGCTCGTTCAATCGGATCTTCATTTTTTGTGCGTTTTTTGTGCGTTTTGTGCGTTAGGTAGCGATACTTCTTAATATACCGGGTTATACAAACACTGCAATTACATAGGGATATATGTGTGCGTGTATCGTCAGATATTAAAGACCCACGAACTCCAAAACCGTAGGTCGCGGGTTCGAACCCTGCTGCCCCTGCCATTTAAACCAATTTCAAAAAATAGGTGCCGGCCTGTCAACTCTCAGTGCTGTGCTTTTTGGCGGTGTGCGAGTAACTTCCTTGCCGCGCAAAATCTATTCCATAGAGAAACCCGGAATGGTGCCAGCCTATAGGTCGATCTCGGTTTCCTACAGCGGCGGAATGGCATATGGTTCTGTGTATTGCGAACACGCGTAAGAGGACCCATGTCGCGCTTCGATGGATATTTCCTGCGGCAATTGCTGATTCTGTTTGGCTTTTTCACCCTGGTTCTGGTCGGCGTGTTCTGGATTACCCGATCCGTCAGCCTGTTTGACCGTGTCATCAGTGGCGGACAGTCCGCCATGGTGTTCCTTGAATTTTCGGCGCTGACCCTGCCGACGCTGATCCGGACCGTAATGCCGATGGCGGTTTTCGCCGCGGCTGTTTATGCCACCAACCGCCTCAGCCGCGAAAGCGAGATGACGGTGATGCTGGCCACCGGCTCCAGCCCCTGGCGCTTGGCGCGTGCAGTGTTTCTGTTCGGCCTTGTGGCGGGCCTGATGATGGCGGTCATCAGCGTCTTTCTGCGCCCGGCATCGGTTGAACAGCTTGAACAGCGGCAGGCCGAGGTCGCCGGGGACGTAACCGCGCAACTACTCAACGAAGGGGAATTCCTGCACCCTACCTTCGGCGTGACGGTCTATATCGGTGGCATAGATCTGGATGGCACACTGTCCGAGGTGTTCGTCTCGGATCGGCGGGACGCGCTGAACCCGGTCAGCTATTCGTCGAAAACGGCCTATCTGGTGAATAATGAAACCGGTATTCACCTGGTGATGCTGGACGGGATCGCACTGCGGCTGGATCGGCAAGACCGAACCTTGTCTTCGACCCTGTTCGAAGACGCGTCTTATGACATCTCCGCGCTTGCCAACACGAATACAATGTCCGAGCGCAGCCTTGAGGCGATCCCAACTATCGAACTTCTGCGGGATCGTGATGCGATTAGCACGGCCGAGGGCTTTACCACGGGCGAATTGGTCGATGAATTGCATCAGCGGTTCTCATGGGTTGCCATTTGCGTCGCTGTGGCGCTTGCCGGCTATGCAACACTGATGTTGGGAAGCTTTTCACGCTTTGGTCTTTGGCCACAGATTCTTGTGGCTTTCACCATCCTGGTCTTGCTTGAAGGCGTTCGGGGCTTTGTTTCCCCGGTGGTGATCGACGAACCCCAGCTATGGATGCTGTTGTATCTGCCAGCGGCCATGGGCATTGGCATCTCGTGCCTGTTTTTGTTGGTGGCCGGGCGGCCCTTGATGCGAAGGCGACACAAGAACACCCAAGGCACGGTTGCGCAGGTTTAGGGTGGTGAACGCAGGTCGGTCAGGCAGGTCAGGATATCGTTGCTGGTAGAGCTGCCTCGTCGTGTCACCAGGTAGAGCGGCAGCATGAGGTCGACGGTACCTGCCACGGGGATCAGATCGTTGGAACACAAGTGGTCTCTGATCACGTATTCGGGGAAATAACCGGTGCCACCCCGCCGCAGGACATAGCGCAAAGCCATCAGGCAGTTCCCCAAAAACACGGTTTGGCCGGCGGCCTGCCGCGCGGCAGTGCGCACGTGGTCCTGGTAGACCTCACCCAGTTCCAGATTGACGAAAACGGGATCGTCCGTTGCCGGAGTTTTGACAAGCCGCAGACGCTCGGGGTTCAGTTCATGTGATTCAATGCGCGGGTCATTCGGTCGTTCGTGGGTCAGTGCAGCGTCAAGAACATGGGTGGCAACCGCGTCGATCATATTTAGGTCGTGATCAAAGTTTAGCGTCAGCAGAAGTTGGCCAAACTTTTGTTCAAACTGCACTGCAAGATCGACCAGCAATGGGTCCCAGATACTCAGTTGCGCGCCAAGGCGTAAAGCCACCCGGTTCTGTGTCTGCGCGGGCAGATCGCGTGCTGCAAAGGACCACAGCGACACCATTTGCTCTGCATAGGGCCGGAACTGCCTGCCGAATTCGGTCAGGTTGGTACCGCCTGCGCCGCGGGTGAACAGGGGCTTGCCGGTTTCTTCTTCGATCTGCCGAATACGTGCACTGATGGCTGTCTGAGTTACGTTCATTTTGCGTGCGGCGGCGTGGAAACCGCCCGTATCAGCGACGCATAGAAAGGTTTCAATTGCTTTGAGTTGCATACCGAAAGTATTTTTTCATCGTTCTGATAAAATCAATTCATTTTTTTGAGTATTCGATCTGTATTATGCTGTCGCCAGCAGACTAGCAAAGGACCACGCCATGCTGGACAAAAGCCACAAACCCACCTGGACCAGTTTTGAAGAGGCAACGAGGGCCGATTGGGACGCCGTGATGGAATATGAAGAGGCTTACAATGCCGCTTTGCCCGATCGGATTCTTGACGCGATCCGGTCTTTGAATGAGGACTGGACGCCCTATCCAGTGAACCGCTATCAACACAGCTTGCAGGCCGCCACGCGAGCCTATGAGGATGGTGCGGATGAGGAACTGGTTGTCGCAGCCCTGATCCACGACACTGGCGACATCCTTTCACCCTACAATCACGGCGAACTGTCGGCGGCGATGATGAAGCCGTATGTCAGCGAGAAAACCTATTGGATTCTAAAGCACCACTGCGTGTTTCAGGGTTACTACTACAACCATCATCTGGGCGGTGATCGCAACGCCCGCGACAAGTATCGCGACAGTCCCTATTGGGAGGATTGCCGCTATTTCTGCCATGAATACGATCAGAAAGCCTTTGACCCGAACTATCCAACCAAACCGCTGGACTTCTTCGAACCCATGTTGCGTCGCGTCCTGAACAAGGGCGAGGGGCATATGGAGTTGAACGAAACGGCCGAAGATTAACAGGCGGCCATCAGGCGATACACGATTTGCGCCGCGGTAAAGTCCCAGGCGGCATTGCCGTCGGGGGCTAATTCGACCACGTCAAAACCCACGCATTTGCGGCCTTTCAGAGCGTGTTCAACCAATCGCAGCGCCTGATAGTACCCCAATCCGCCCGGTACAGGGGTTCCAGTGGCAGGCATCAGTGACGGGTCCAAACCGTCTACATCGAAACTGACGTAAACCAGCTTGGGAAAGTCCTCGGGCAGGTCCATGGTATGGATGCCGCATGTGACCAGTTCTTCGGCATCCACATGGAAAACATGGTTTTTCAGACGGCTCTGTGCCTCTTCGGCTGAAAATGCGCGGACGCCGAACTGGGCCAGGCGGATGCCTTCCTCGGCCAGCAGATGCATGACCGAGGCGTGCGAGTGTTTTTCGCCATGATAAGCGTTGCGCAGGTCGGCATGGGCGTCGATCTGGACAATACCAATCGGTTGAGTCAAGGCGCGCGCCACACCCATGACTGCACCGTAGCTAAGCGAATGCTCTCCACCCAGTGTCACCGGGACTTTGCCCGCACGAACGGCAGCCTCGGTCCGCTGGGCGAGGCGGGCCATCACCTCAGGCATGGGGCCGGTGCAATCCAGCGGTTTTTCGGTGAATATCCCCTCGACGCAGGGTTCAGCATGGCCGGTAATGCGTTCAAGTTCATTGCTGGCCTCAATGATCGCGCCTGGGCCTTTGGCGGTGCCAGACCCGTATGAGACGGTCCGCTCCAGCGGCACAGGGATTACCCGGAACCGGGCGTCTTCGGTACGCTCTGATGCGGTCAATTCACTATCGAGGAAAATGCTCATGAGAGTCTGACCTTAAAGTCGTTGTAGCCGAATTGTTTGACGATTTTCAGTTCGTCCGTTTCGCTGTTCCACAGCGCAATGGTCGGCAATGGAACACCGTTGAATGTGTTGGTCTTGACCATCGAATAATGGGCCTGATCCAGAAAGGCAAAGCGCTGTCCGATTTCCAGCGGTTTGTCCCATGTGTAATCCCCGATCACGTCGCCCGCCAGACAGGATGGACCACCCAACCGATAAGTGTGGCCCGCGTTGGCCTCATCCATCAGGGCGGGGCGATAAGGGGCTTCGATCACGTCGGGCATGTGGCAGGTTGCCGAAATGTCGGTGATCGCAAGGTTCATGCCGTTGGTCGGCAGGTCGAGGATTTCGCCGATCAGAATGCCTGCGTCCAACGCGATGGCCTCGCCGGGTTCCAAATAGACATCGACGCCGTATTTCTCTCGGATGGTCTGGATAAAGGCGACCAGCCCGTCGCGGTCATAGTCATCTCGAGTGATGTGATGGCCGCCGCCGAAATTCAGCCATTTCAACTGTCCGATATAAGGCGCGATTTTGGGTTCAACGGCCGCCCACGTGCGCTGCAAGGGGTCAAACCCCTGTTCACAAAGCGTGTGCATGTGCAGACCGTCGACGCCTCGCATCACCTCGGCGGTTAATTGGCTGACCGGTGTGCCAAGCCGTGAGCATGGGGCGCAGGGATCGTATTTTGGAATCTCGCCCTCGGAATGTTCCGGATTGATACGCAGGCCGACCTGAACGCCCGCCGCATGCGCCTTGGCCTGAAAACGCGCCTTCTGGGCCGGAGAATTGAAGATGATGTGGTCAGACAGCGAAAGGATTTCATCTATATCGGCGTTTTTGTACCCGGCGCAGAAGGTTGCGACTTCGCCACCATATTCTTCGCGACCTAAACGAGCCTCGTAGATGCCGCTGGCGCAGGTTCCACCCAAATACTGGCGCACCAAAGGGGCCAGCGAGAACATCGAAAACGCCTTGAGCGCGCTCAGGACATGCGCCCCAGACCGGGCACCGATGTCAGCAAGGACCGTCAAATTCCGTTCGACTGCTGTTTCGTCGACCACAAAACAAGGCGAGGGCACGCGGCCAAGGTCGAAATTGCGGAAGGCGCCGGCGTCTCCGGCCTGTGTGGTCATCATGTCGGACATGTCCGGCGTCTCCTATTGTGGAAAGGCCGGGGGGCTCTGCCCCCCGAAGCCCCCCCGGGATATTTTTTGGCCAGATGAAACAGGGCGGCCGCACAGACCATCCTGAGCGATCAGAATTCGACCGGGCCGTCGAGCTCGTGGACCTGCCAGGGCAGGCCATGTTCGTTCAGCATATCCATGAAGTCATCGGGGTCGAGCTGTTCCATGTTCCACACACCCGGCTCGGTCCAATTGCCTTTCAGCACCTGAGCCGCGCCGATCATGGCGGGGACGCCGGTGGTGTAGCTGACGGCCTGCGAACCGACCTCGGCATAACATTCCTCGTGATCACAGATGTTGTAAATGTAATAGGTCTTCTCGCCCGAGCCGTCCTTGGCCTGACCCGTGGCGATGTCGCCGATACAGGCCTTGCCCTTGGTTTCCGCGCCCAGATCGCCGGGATCTGGCAGCAGGGTTTTCAGGAACTGGATCGGAATGATTTCCTTGCCGTCATGCATCACCGGATCGATGCGGGTCATGCCGACATTCTGCAGCACTTTGGCGTGGGTGATATAGGCGTCCCCGAAGGTCATCCAGAACCGGGCGCGCTCGATCTCGGGGAAGTGGGTCGAGAGGGACTCCAGTTCCTCGTGATACATCAGGTACATGTTTTTGGGGCCGATGGCGGGGAAGTCGAACTCGACCCTATGGGTCATGGCAGGGCTTTGATGCCATTTGCCATTTTCCCAATGACGTACTTCGGCCAGAACTTCGCGCAGGTTGATTTCCGGGTTGAAGTTGGTGGCAAATTCCTGATCGTTCGAGCCGCCATTGGCGTCCAGCACGTCGATCTGCCGGATTGTGTCCAGCTTGTGTTTTTTCAGCCATTTGGCAAAGACGGATGTCACACCCGGATCGAAGCCCGAGCCTAGGATGGCCGTCAGGCCGGCCTCTTTGAAGCGCTCCTGATAGGCCCATTGCCAGTGGTATTCGAACTTGGCCTCATCCTCGGGCTCATAATTCGCGGTGTCGAGATAGTGGATGCCGGCCTCAAGGCACGCGTCCATCAGCACAAGATCCTGATAGGGCAGCGCAAGGTTCACGAGGATTTCGGCGCCGGTTTCCTTGATCAGCTTGACCGTGTCGGCAACTTTGTAGGCATCCAGTTCGGCGGTCTTGATATCGACGCCCACGCGTTCTTTCACCGAATTGGCGATGGCGTCACACTTGGCCTTTGTCCGGCTTGCCAAAGTGATTTCGGTAAAGATGTCCGAATTCATCGCCATCTTGTGCACGGCGGCGTGCGATACGCCACCCGCGCCAACAACAAGTGTCTTACCCATGGGAAAAATCTCCTTTCGCCGGGGTTATTCGTAATAGGTGTACCCGTTGATCGAGTCGCGATACGCGCCCATCAGGGTTTTGCGATCCTTGGCCATCAGAGTACCGGTCGAGATCGCCTCGTCCACCATTTTGCGGAAAGCTGCAACACAGTCCTGTGGGTCGAATTCGACATATGACAGGACCTGGCTGATCGTGTCGCCCTCTTGTTCATGCAGCAGATCAAAGCCACCGTCAGGGCGCAGGTCGATGGTGACAACGTTGGTGTCACCGAACAGGTTGTGCAGATCGCCAAGTGTTTCCTGATAGGCACCGACAAAGAAGACGCCCATGAAGTATTCATCGTCTTCGGGTAGGGAATGCACCGGCAGGCTGGGCGATACACCGTCGGCTAGGATAAACCGGTCGATCTTGCCATCGCTGTCGCAGGTAATATCGGACAGAACTGCACGGCGATCTGGGGCCTGGTTCAGATTTTGTAGTGGTACGATCGGGTGCAGCTGGTCGATGGCCCAGACATCGGGCAGGGATTGGAACAGCGAGAAGTTGCAGTGGTAGATATCGGCGACTTTCTCAAGCTGCTCGTCCACATCGGTCTCCAGACCATCAGTTGCAGCCAGCGCCTTGAGACGGGCCATGAGTGACAGGTAGATGCGTTCGGCGCGGGCCATCTGGCGCAGGTCTACGTATCCTCGCCGGAACAGGGCGCGCAATTCGTTGCGATAGAAAGTGGCGTCGTTCCAGCATTCCTGCAGACGGTCGCTGCTGAGGTACCCATGAACAGCCGCCAGATCGGAAACAAGATGGTGATCTTCGGGCTCCACCCTAGGGCCGTTTGGTGCATCATAAAGGGTGCTTTCCAGCACGTTGAAGACCAGCATCGAAGATGTCGCCACCACTGCGCGCCCGCTTTCGGTGACAAGTGTGGGATGGTCCACTTCGGCCTCATCCATTGCGTAGGCTACGGTTTCGACCACATTGGCGCAGTATTCCTCGACCGTGTAGTTGATTGAGTTCTCGGCCGCCTTTTTCTCGCCGGTGTAATCGACACCCATGCCGCCACCTAGGTCCAGATGCGTCAGCGGCACGCCCTCGCGCGTCATTTCGGTGTAGTAGCGACACGCCTCACCCACGGCGCGGCGCACATCGTTGACGTCCTGCACCTGAGACCCAAGATGTGAGTGCTGCAATTTCAGGCAATGCAGCAGACCTGCTGCTTGCAGCTTATCGATCGTGGCGACCAGCTGGTCGGTGTTCATGCCAAAGGCCGAACGGTCGCCCGAGCTTTCTTCCCACTTACCGCTGATCTGGTTGGTCAGCTTCACCCGTACCCCGATCAGGGGTTCGATACCCAGCTTATTATAGACCTCAATGACCGTATCGGCCTCTTTCGGGCTTTCCAGCACGATGACCGTGTTGAAGCCGATCTTGCGGGACAGGATCGCCAGCTGGATGAACTCAGCATCCTTGACGCCGTTGCACACGATCAGGGCCTCGGGGGCCAGGCGATGAGCCAGAGCAACCACAAGTTCCGGTTTTGAACCGGCCTCAAGCCCGTAGTTGTATGTCTTGCCAAATTCGACAATCCGGTCGACGACCTGGGCTTGCTGGTTCACCTTGATCGGGAAGACGCCGCGATAGTTGCCTTTGTAGCCGACGCGCGCGATGGCGTCGCTGAAGCTTTCGTTCAGATGTGCGATCTCGTGTTGTAGATAGGATGACACACGCAAAACCATCGGTGATTTGATGCCGCGCTGGTCCAGATCACGCAGGATACCGGGCAGGCTGATCGCCGCCGCTTCGGGTGCCATGGGATTGCGCAGACCGATCTCGCCATGTTCAGTTACCTCGATGAGATCTCTGCCCCATTTATCAACCCCGTAGATGGAATGCGGTGCGTCGGGCGTCTGTTTCAATCAAGTCGGTCCTTAAAGTGAGGGTGCCAATTCAGCGCCCGCCAATACGGCAGCTATTTGATTCTTCCAAGTGTAATCTATGTGACAGGATTTGCCGAATTTACGCGGCGGCGCGGATCGTTTAGAGGCTTTCAAGAAAACGGATCAGGGCGTTGCGGTCAGCTTTGGGCATGGCAACCACCTTGTCGCGGGCTGCCTGTGCTTCGCCTCCGTGCCATAGAATAGCCTCCAGCAGCGTTTGCGCGCGGCCGTCATGCAGAAACTGGGTATGACCCGAGACCTGCTTGGTCAGCCCAATTCCCCACAGCGGGGGTGTGCGCCACTCGCGGCCCGTCGTGCGCCCTTCGGGGCGGTTGTCGGCCAATCCCTCGCCCATGTCATGCAGCAACAGATCGGAATAGGGCCAAATCAGTTGAAAGCTGTGTTCGGACCGGTCCGGCATACGATGGGTGACAAAGGCGGGCGTATGACATGATGCGCAGCCTGTGTCGTGAAAAACCTGCTTTCCATGCAGCACCTGCGGGTCGTCCACATCACGTCGCGCCGGGACACCCAGATTGCGGCTGTAGAAGGCGACAAAGTCCATCCCCTCATGGCCGATCTCAAATACGCGGTCATCACCATCGCCATGCACCGCGTCAACGCAGTCAACCTGTGCTGCGGTACAATCGCCATGGGCTGCAGGATAGAGCGGGTTGGAGATTCCGATATCGCCAGCGAAAGCCGACGCAGATTGATCCATGATCGTGGGCATTCCAGCCTTGTGTCCGAACCGCCCGATCATCGGCGCGCCATACTCTATCGCCCACACGATATTCGGGCGACCTGAAACCCCGTCACCATCCTCGTCCTCGGGGTCGGCATTGGCCAGCAGATCTTTTACCGGGATGGCCTCAAGCAATCCAAGGCCGATCATCTGAGGCGCCACGCGCGGGCTGAGCATCGCCTCGGGGTGCAGCGGGCCGTAGCGCGGGTCAGCCACAGTGTAGGTTGGATTGCGCAGGGTGACGACCTCACCATCTGAAAGGGTCACGGGCACGTCTTCGTACGCGATGTCCAAACGGTATTCGGCCGGATGGCCTGGCAGGGCCAAATCCTGCATTTGACCGCCATAGGTCGGCTCGGGCTGCGTGGCTATGTAATCTTCGATTTCGGCGTAGTCTTCGCCACCGGGGATCGACACACGCAGGAACATCGAGATTGCGTTGTCATTCGGGCCGTTGGGCGTGTGCCCGCGCCCGTCCTTGATATGACACCGCTGGCATGATCGCGCATTGTAAAGCGGCCCCAGACCATCCGACGCTAGCGTCGACGCCGGAGAAGATACCCAGATTTTCTTGAACAATCCGTTGCCGACCTTGAAATCCAGCTCTTGCTCAAAACTCAGGTTGGCTGAGGGCTGAGAGAACGCATCCGCATCGGTCCGGGCGCGGACGGTGGCGGCCCCGGCAGACAGTTCCTCGTAGGGTTGCGGGGTGCTGAAATCGTCGGTGGCAGCGATGACGCCGGCGATACGCGCGCGTTCATCCTTGGTGCGGGGTTCGAAATTCAGGTGGAGATCTTGCAGCTCGGCTGCGGGGGATTGCGTGGCCGCCAGAGCGGCCACCGCTAGGGCAACGAGACTACTCGCCCTCGTCCATTTTCGATGCGTTAAGCTGCGCATAATTGGCTTCACCGATCCTTTCGTACAGGTCGAGCTGCGTTTCGAGGAAGTCAATATGGCCCTCTTCATCGCTGATCAGGTCCTCGAACAGGGACATCGATACGTAGTCACCAGCCTCGCGGCAGTATTCGCGTGCCTCGACATACAGGGTTCGCGCGTCATGTTCGGCGGCAAGATCACATTCAAGCGTTTCCTTGGGGGTCTGACCGATCCTCAGAGGGTCAAGTTTCTGCAGGTTGGGATGGCCTTCCAGAAAGATGATGCGTTCAATCAGCTTGTCTGCGTGCCCCATTTCTTCGATGGATTCTTCGCGGCTTTTCTGGGCCATATGGCCAAGGCCCCAGTCCTCCTGCAAGCGATAGTGCAACCAATACTGGCTGACGGCGGTAAGCTCATGCCGCAGAGATTTGTTGAGATAGTCTATGACCTTGGGATCGCCCTTCATCTGCACTCTCCTGTGATGCCTCGGTGCGCAACGCACGAAGCTGCATGGGTACTTCCAGATTATCGTTCGATCTCATCGTGTCCAGAAAAAGCGGCATGCATCCGCCGCAATCCGCTGATTTTCCAAGGGCATGGTAGATCTTGCCAGGGGTGATGATCGCTTCCGAATCCGAGGTTCGCATCCAGTTGATTGCGGCCCGGATATCGTGATCAGTTATGTTTGTGCAGTGGCATACGATCATGGCGAATCTGTGCTCAGAATATTTCCTACTTAATTAGTCAGTTTTATAATCCGGGTCCAGTCGAAATTGCAGTGACCGGCAGGCCGGACGCATTAGCGCCTACGTGGTCCTTACTGGAAAACCGCGTCCGGGTTATCCAAGCTGTCGGATCCTTCGAAGTCGATCTGATCCAACTCCAAAGTGGTCACGATACGTTCAATTCTTCGCGCCTGGTCAATCAGCCCGTTGACGCCACCCATGATCAATTGTTCGCCACCTTCGTTGCCGCGCTCAAGCATCTGGTCGTAGGCAAATCCGGCCTCAGCAGTTGACTTGATCCGCCCCAAAGCTTGCATCGTGTTGGCCAGCTTGGCCTTCATCTCGGCGTCCAGTGCCGGGTCTGATGCGATCACCAGGTCAGACAGCGAAGCAACGGAGTGCCGTCGATGCGCGTGTAACTTCCCAGATAAACGTTCTGAATGCCCAAGCCGTCGTAATAGTGGCTGTTATGGGTGTTGTCCGAGAAGCAATCATGTTCTTCCTCGGGATCGTTCAGCATCAGGCCAAGGCGCATGCGCTCGCCAGCCTGTTCACCATAAGACAGTGATCCCATGCCGGTCAGGATGGCCGCGACGCCTGCAGTTTCATCCGCACTCAGGTACTGAGCGCGGCGATCGCAGTTGCCGCCGGTGCAGCCGTCACTCTGAACATAGTCGGTGTAAGGACGGTTGCCTGCGCCCGGACCGTGGCCGTTCAGGTCTTGTCCCCACAGCAGGAATTCAATCGCGTGATAGCCCGTGGCAACGTTCGCCTCGATCCCGTCGGCCTCGTGAAGTGTCTCGCCCAGCAGTTCCGGGGTGATCTGACCGGCGTCGATGGTTTCACCTGAAAGCTCGAACAAGGGGTTGGCGATCACGTTCAGCGCGGCGAATTCGTTTTCATCGGTCGGATCGCCATACGCGGCGTCGACATAGTCGATTAGCCCCTCGTCCAGCGGCCACGCGTTCACCTTGCCTTCCCAATCATCGACGATCGCATTGCCGAAACGGTAAACCTCGGTCTGCTGATACGGAACGCGAGCGGTAATCCAGGCTGCACGGGCTGCATTCAGCGTGGCATCCGAAGGTTCAGCGATAAGGGCGTTCACGGCTTCTTGCAGCGCTTTGGCCGCGATCAGGCTGTCATCGTATTTCGCTTCGGCGATGTTGGCGTAGGTGTTCAGAACATCAGCCTTCGACGGCGCATCCGCTGCACCGGCAGCAGAGGGTCAGAATGCTGGTGGCGTTAAGAAATCGGATCATTTGGATGACATCTTCCTGTCAGAAACAAATTCACAGGCGTCGCAGACGACGCGTTTGGCGCAATAACTGGTAAAATAGTCAGTTATGTCAACCTAAGTATTCTTTTCGGAACGACCGGCCCAAGCGCTTTTCTCAATCTTTGGCTTTTTGGTCCAAATTGAGTTAAGATTGCACGCAAAAACCAAGACTCTGCGTGACCTTAAACTTCGTAGCATGGAGCACACGATTCCTTGTTGGGCGGTGTCCGATTATGAAAAGTCCCGCTGTCTATCTGACCCTGATGTCAGGGGCCGCATTGTTGTACCCTGATGAGGCTTTTGCGCAGGAAATCGGTACAGGCCGCATGGAAATCGTGTTTTCAGATACGGCTTTTTCGGTGTCACTAAACCTGCCAGCCACAGAAATTCTCGGGCCTGAACAACCATCAGAAAATAGTGCAGCCCAGACATCGATTGCAGTGGCGATTTCTGATCTGTCCGAACCGCTGAAACTGTTTGTGGTAGCTGATAAAGCGGGATGTTTCACTGCGGTGGCCAATGTCACGCTGTCAGCCGTGGGGCTGGGGCAGGCCACGGACACCGCGCAGGAATTAAGTGGAAACCAAAACGATTTTCAGGCTGAATACCAGATACGATGCCAGAACATCCAAGCAGTCGAGACCATGCGTTTTGCATTCTTTGATCGCTTCCCGAATGTTGAAAAGCTGCTTGTTTATGTCAATCGATCCGGTTACCGCGGTTCTAAGGAAATATCGCGGACTGCGCCTGATTTGTCGCTCTGATGTGCGCGCGCGCAACCACATCTGGCCGTATGTAGAAGTTTTACTGCAACTATGCCGATAGTATTGTGAAATGTTTTGGTGGAGCCTAGGGGAAACGCCGCCGAACGCCTAATACACTGATAGTAAACACTATTGCTGTGTGTTGGTTTGCAGTGTGTCTCACCCTAGTGTCACACTTTGAAGTGCGCAACCTGCTACGTCGAACTGTGCATGCCCAAACCTACACCGGACTACTGCCTTCTACTGGTGCGGCAGGTTGCGGCTGGCCTGCATTTGCTGAACATCGTCGGGCCAAGTGGAGCGTATGTAGGCCAGCACGTTCCATATGTCTTCGTCGGTCAGAGTGCTTTCAAAGCCGGGCATGCCACTGTTGAAGTCTTTAATACCGCGTGCTGCCAATGCGTCTGCTCCACCTATTTTGGTATACTCGAACAGTAGCTGGTTATCATGGTGCCATGTGTGCCCTGTCACGTCATGTGGTGGAGCAGGCAACACTCCGTCATCGTCGGGTGTCTGCCAGTTGGGTTGGCCTTCCAGATTAACTCCATGGCATGAGGCGCAGTGCTCTGCATAGAGTTCCTGCCCATTCGCAAGGTCTCTATCTAACAACTCATGGTCTGCAGCGACGCTAGTACCAATAATGCATATAGCGAGTGCACACAGGTGTTTATTCATCTCTACCTACCTTAACTCGGAAGCGTTAGTACGCTCGTGAGTGTGGCTGTTGTCGCCAAAACCACTAATACGACTATTGCCTCAACCTCGATAGATCGGGCGAGGTGTCGCGCTGCTTTGGCCTCTCCACTTTGCATGGACGGAACAAATCGGAGCTTGTTCGCGGCTGCGAGGAACAACAACAGCCCCACAAGGAACACTTTGAATAACAGTGCCTGCCCGTAGCCAGTGAACAAGAGCCCTTGGAGATTGCCGACAAGTAACCAAGCCATCCATAGGCCAGCACCGATCAAAGCCGGTACAACCAACGCGGCAGTTTGCCCAAACCTATGACCTAGTTCAGCAGCATCTGTCAGATGTTCAGGCATGAGAGCCATACTCCGCAGCGGGCTAAAGATGCCCACCCAGAAGGCTACACATAGCAGGTGCAACAGGAGCAAGAGTTTGACGCCAACACTCTCTAGATCAGGCACGTGCCCGATCTGTGCAAAGGACCACAAAGCCACCGTGCCACCCAACAATGCTATCCATAGACCAAAGTGAGGAATAGATAGTCCCACAAGGATCATCACTGCGCCAAAAACGCGGTAAACAAGTACGTCGCCTACGGATGTCTGCCAAAGTAGACCAAGCATGTCTGGATCGACCATGCCGTCAACTCCGCCTGTTAAGGCGGCCCCACGAAGCATGAAGCCAACCACCGTTGCGGCGAGAGCAAGGCACGCTAAGGCCCTAGCTTGGCGCTTCATCACTCGGTGTATCGGTGAGACAAAGCGGGAATAGAGGTAACTAATAATCACAAGCCCGGTGGACCCCGCAAAGCCGATGTAGAGCCCTAGCTTTGCGAGGATCGTGGCAATACCCCACATGTCTGGCATGCTCATTCCACGGTAAAGGAAAACTCGCCCTGCATCGCATGGCCGTCTTCACCTAAACCACGCCACTCGATGACATAGGTGCCCGTTCCATTGGTCGGCAGTGGGATCGTGAACTCCTGACCAAAACTTGTCTGGTCGCCCAAATCCAGGCTTACGGCCGAGTGTTCTTCATAGGCCATCTCTATCCGTGTCAGCCGGATATCCTTAGAGAAGTTGAGGCCAATTTCAGCGGGCACAGCGGTTATTGTAGCTTCGTCGGCAGGGGTTGTTTCTTCGACCTTGGAATGCGCCAGTATGCCGCTGGGAAGAGCAGCCATGAGTGCGAGCGTTATGATCTTTTTCATGGTCCAGTCCTCAATTTATCCCGTTGGCACGTTGAATTTCTCGAATGTACGCGATCACCATAGCAACGTCACCTCGCGTCAGACCTTCCACTGGCGGCATGTCTCCAAACTGCCAATGGTGGCTTCTTACACCTTGTGAAACCGCCCGCTGAAAGGCTTCATCGGCATGGTGGCTGGGTTCGTATATTTTGTGGATCAGAGGTGGTCCTGCGCCTTTTACACCGACCGCATTGACGCCGTGGCAGGAGGCGCAGGAGACCTCAAAGACACGCTGGCCGATTGCGGCATTACCGTCTATGGGCGGCATCTGAATTGCGACTATAGCATCGCCTTCAACTGCCTCCTGCGGCGCGGTCTCTTCGATTGAACCGGGCCGAAGGGTTATGAAAGCGGCGACGGCAGCGACAGTGCAAACGCCGACTAGTAAGTAACTTTTTTTCATGGAGTAATCCTGACATTTTGGAAGCTGATAGTGCTGCGGATCATTGCGAACAGCAGCACGCGCAGGTCGCAGATGTTCGCAAGGATTTACGCTGCTTCAAAGGTCAGGGGGCTTGTATGGGTTATCTGGTTCAATCGGCTTGGCTTGAGCTCCAATCTGGAACTCGGGTGCAATTTCACGTTGATCCTGCGCGGCTTCTCCGTTCTGGGCGAGCAAAACATTTGCTTGGCAGATAGAGGGATTACACTCGCTGGTTCCTGAACTGTCCGGGTCATGGTGGCCGTGTAGGGTCGATTTATCGGTGCTATTATTCGCCACGGAAGCGTGTTTCGCCGATTGCATGTGGCTTTCACAGTGAAGGCCGATGCAGCCATCTGATCGCGCGTGAGCAACGCCTCCGAACCCGGTCATGATGACCAGAATGCCAGCGAGTAGCAAAAGTGAGTATCGTCGGATGACCATGGTTTGGGACGCTACCGCACGAGAATACGTATGACAACGCCAGCCCTTTGGATTTTCAGATAACGACCAACTTTAGTTCGGGCAAATTATTGAAGCTCCCCCTTATTCTCAAACAGCATTACTAGAAGAACGTCTTACTAACCCTTTAACTGTAGTGATGTGGACGACGTTTCAGTAGAGCGTTGACTTGTGTCAAAGCGTCGGTTGCCAAGTGGTTGGTAAGGTGTTTTGCATATGGATGAGAGCCGCTGCATAAAAAACATCCGAAGAACGGTGACGCTTTTTGCCGTACTAATATCTATGGCCGCATGCACGGGCAGGCATCACCATGGTGACTGGCACGGCCACGGTGCAGAAGGTTGCTATGGACCTCATCACGACGTTATTAACGAGGCTCATTGTGGGGCATTTGAGTAATCTGCTTTGCAAGGGTGCACTCACAAGCAACCGGTTCAGTCACTTTATGTTTGGTGGTCGCGAGGCAGCTTTTGATTTTGTATCCAATACTGCAGTCATTGGCCCGATACTATGTAAAGTATTTTGTAAAACAAACAGATAGAGTTTCTCATGTCTTGTGTTCTTACCAAGGTCACTAATGTTGATAGTGATATAGGGTAATCATGTAGTTCGGTAAGTGTACCGGTGTACATCTCTCTGTGGATATCCGGTTAGCTACACTGTGCTATCTAATGTATATACAGCCATTAATTATTTTAACGTATATCGGTTTACTATCCGGAATGTATATACATTGTGTGGTGTTAGTATATTATCTGGTTAACTAATAGCATATATACATAGAATAGTATCCGGTATCTTAACAGTATTGTATATACAGTGCATAGCAATAGTACAGTGCGCTAGTTCATATTATATTGTATATGCAGTGCATAAGTATAGCGTTAGCCAAGCTATCATATCTCTATGTAATCTGAATTATTAACCGTGCAGCGGCAGACAGATGACACATTCGGTAAATGCAATCTGTCGGCTATTTGCTCATCTGAGGGAGGGATAAGCCAATATCAGCACAAGTGCACACATGATTGCAAAGAAGATAGATTATCTCGCATAAACGCACATGTGTCAAACTGTCCATTACGGCCATGGTTCCGCCCTTTAACACCCGGGTCATTTTATCTCCGGGATGCGGATGGTCAGTTTGAACCCGTACTCATTATCCGGTAAACCGATGCGCGGCTGATACCTAGGTGTTTAGCGATCTTAGTTGCGCCGACGCCTTCACCCGCCAGAGCAAGTACCTCATCCGACTTTGCCAAAGCAGTTGGTTTGCGCCCTTTATATTTCCCGGCAGCCTTAGCCTTAGCAATTCCTTCCCTCTGACGTTCCAGCATGATCTCACGCTCAAACTCGGCGACGCTTCCCAGCAGGTTCAACATCAGCTTGCCTTGAGCCGTTGAGGTGTCGAGACTAAGGCCCAAGATCGTCAGGTGTGCTCCAACGACCTCAAGCTGACTGCGGATTTCCATCAGATGGGCCATAGAGCGCGCCAAACGGTCCAACTTGGTCACCACTAGGTGATCGCCTTCCCGAATGAAGTTAAGCGCCTCTGTGAGCTTCTCACGCGCTCTCACGTCCACTGAGGATACCTGTTCGGTGAATACCTTCTCGCACCCGGCCCGTTTCAGTTCCCGAAGTTGAGCATCAAGCCCCGCTGTTTGATCCAAAGTGGAAGTCCTAGCATAGCCAACAAGCATGATTTGTTCCGTCTCTTAAAGTCTAAGATATTGAGATACATACCGTCTCAAAATTCATAGTCAACATCTGTGAGACACATTTTGCGTTTATGCCAGTTGTGTCGCTGGGGCAGGGTCTAGTGAGGCAGTTGTTGGTATGTAGTACGCCTTCAATCCACACTTTCCGTAAAATACTCCGACACCAACATTTCTTTGGCGTCATTGAGTTCATTTAGACCGATCATTACTTCCTCACCCCGTTCTCGGAGCCCACAGGCAATTACGAGCGCGGCAATGAAGCCGTACTCAACACAGGCATATAGCGACTTGTTATATTCGAACGCTCCCAGAGAGTGGAGAGCAACAAGCCCGACTTCGATTTTACCGTCCTCGCGTTCTTTATCTATCCGTAGATGCGGTAGGACAGATTTGGGATTTGGGTGAGCGCCGAAGTCTATGGATGCTTGGTAGGCTTCATTTATTAGCTGCTGCGCACCAACTGAAACGTCGTCTTGCGCCTCAATGAGCTTTGCGGCATCAGGAACCGCCGACCTAAAGGCTTTTCTGCAAGCGCCGCCTGCCTCTTCACTTTTGTGTCGGTTGAGCCAGATCGCATCTTTGTCGCTATCGTGGCCAACTAAATAGGAATAACATGCCGCTTCTAGTGACGTCCTCAGCAGTGGTAGCGTAGCTGTAGCGTGTCCTGATAGGGCCACTCGGGTTGCACTAAAAAGTAGCATACGTGCATGCATTGCGAGGATGCCTTGCGTTGCCCCCATCTTGAGGTTTCCTGCAAGAAGCCGTTCAGCAAAGAAACGGTCACAAAGCTCGATGCCTTGAATTAAGGCAGAGTGCTCATTGAGTGCCTCCAAATTGTTCTCGTCTGCCGAAGCAAGGTACTTCCGTAGTTCAGACATAGAAGCGTCCTTCATGGCGATGCTACCCCTTTGGTTGTTCTCAAATAATCAACGCACAAATCGATTAAGACGTTTGCGTTGTAAACTCACTTATTTCACCGAGGGGTTATGGGGGAGTTTGCCACTCAGGGGTCTATAGATAGGGGCTTAAAAAAATATGTCGGAAATTGTGGAGCATAGAGAAGTAATTGCATAGGTTGTGACGGCAAAGTGATTTTAGGTGCTTGATGACCCAAAAGCTAATTAGTGATCGACCGGTTCTAACGTACAACGAACGGGACTTTGGGAACCTGATGGGAAGGGTACTTTCCCCTTCGAGGCCGCTTCAGTCTGAAGAGTTTCTGAAAGGTCGACAGCGCCAATTGGCTGAGATGAAGCAGGCACTGTACCAGCCGGGGCGACATGTATTGATCCATGGGCTAAGGGGCGTCGGTAAGTCTTCACTTGCCCAGACCGCAGCATACAGCCTTTCAGAAGGCGGTGACCCAATACTGGTTGGCTGCGATCACCAAAGCACTTTTACATCCATTGTCCGTGAAATTTTTGATGAAGCCGAGAACCGTGATCCCAAAGTGCGTGAGCGCGCCACCGAGATGGGAGGTGCGTTTGAACGGTTTGGGATTTCGCTGGGCAGAATACAAACCGTTACTGAAGGTCCAGTTCAAGCGCCTGTGTCCACCAACGACGCTGTTAGGTTAGTACAATACCTTACCGATCACTTTACTCAATTCCCTGTAATCGTCGTGGACGAGTTCGACCTTATTACTGACGCAGAGGAACAGGAACGATTTGCCACTTTCGTTAAGCAAATCTCCGACAAGCACGTCAATGTTAAGTTCATCATTTGCGGTATCGGTGAAAGCGTAGATGCTCTGATGTCGGCGCACGCTAGCGCGGATCGGTATTTTCACACTGTTGGTCTTGGGCAGCTTCCTTGGGAAGCGCGTGTAGAGATAATGGGTGAAGCGGCTAACGCTCTTGGTGTGAATGTAAGCCGCGACACTGCTATTAGAGTAGCTAGGATATCTGATGGTTTCCCACACTACGTGCATTTTCTGTCCGAGATGTTGTTCTGGCGGATTTATCACGATGCTAGCGATGGCGATGAGACAACAGAGCATTTCGAAAATGCCATGGCCGACGCATCGCAATCCATGGAAATGAGGCAGAAGGGCCCGTACGAGAGGGCAATACGCAAATACAACAATGACTATGAAAGCGTGCTATGGGCTGCCGCTGATGGCCATGAGCTTCAACGCAGAAGCAGCGACATATTCGATAGCTACCAGCGCATAATGCGGGAAGGCGAGGCTGAAGCACTGGATCGTACGCGCTTCAACCAAAGGCTCAACAATCTGAAGAAAGATGCCCACGGCAATATCATGACGGGCTCTCGTCAGGGTTGGTACGAGTTCACCGAGAAAATGATCCGGGGCTATGTAAGGCTACGTGCAGAAAGGGCCGGTGTACGGCTTGATAAAGACCATCCCCGCGCCCAGACAATAACTAGCTCTTACTTCACGTGACCGCAAAGGCCTCTAACGCTTCCTTCGACTGATCAAGCGAATAGCCCTCTTTAAAGTAGACTTGGTGCGTCACACTCTGTCGCTCATGTCCAATGATAAACTGTATGCGTTCAGTTTCTACATTTGCCCTAGCTAACCGAGTTGCGAATGTGTGGCGAAGTCCGTGGAACACGTGCGCATCAGACTTTATGCCCAAGTTCGTTGTGAACGTACGGTTGAACCACTTGCTGAGCTTTCCTCCATAGCCGTGCTTCGGGTCGTATGTGAAGTCTGGAAACAGTCTACTATGGCCTTGCGCTTGGCGTTTAGCCACCAAGTCCAATAGACCTAGTTCAATTAGCTTCGAATGGATCGGTACGCTTCGGTCCGCTGCATCGCTCTTTAGTCGTTTATTGTCTTCGCCTTCTTCGGTAAAGTCGATCACCCACATCCCGCTGTCGCGTCGAATGTCTTTGATTTGCAGCTGCGCTACTTCGTTCTGGCGTGCACCACTGAACATTGCGATCAGTGTAGCCCACCGATGGCTTTCTTTTTTGAAGAACTTGCTGTGTGGGTCTGTTAGGGCATCGTACGTCTTCTGTAGTGCGTCCTGTGTGAAGGGTGCACGATCCTTGATGGCACCTCCCTTTCTCTTCACAGTCAGGTCTTGGAACAGCGCGTCTTGTGCGTAACCATGCGCCTCTGCCCACACCCAGAAGTTTTTGTAGGTGCTTAGATAGCTGTTCACTGTGGCGTTGCTGATACGTTGCACATCTTCTAGTGCTATCGCCTCACGCAATGTCAGTCCTTGTGTGGCTGCGGACTTAGCTCTGTTCGCTGGTAAGGACAAAACCGCATTCTTTAGCTCTGCCGCTTCTTTCTTGCCAACTTGGTTCATGCCGCAATCTGCACCAAACCATTCTACAGCAATTGCCAATCCCGCTCGGCGTTTCTGAACTGTTCCGGGCGTCCAGTTTCCGATCTTCGCCTGCTCGGTGAAATAGGCTTCAACAGCTTGAGAAAGCGTAGGGCCGGTATGCTGGGGCGGCGTTGTTGTGTTGGGTGCTTCAGTGGCCTTCTCTGCGGCTATGAAGTCGTATTTCTCAAAGGTCTTATCGTGTTCCAATAGGGCTTTGGCTTGTGCTAATTGAGCTTTCTTGATTTCACCTAAAATCAGAAAGGCGTCTTCCCGCGTCTTGGGCTGTTCAACACCCGCGCCGTTACAGAACTTATCAAGTTCTAAGCGGGCGTAGTCTCTGCCAAGCAAGTCCCAATAGTCTTCATTGTCCGCTTCATAGTAGCGGATGGTTTCTATCAGGCGCTCTTTCTCATGCCGGGTATAGGGTCCGAGTTCGTCCCTGCGTGCCTTTGCCTTTTGCACTACTCTCTTGAAGTGCTCATGCACCTTTGTGCGCAGTTCGCCGTGGTTCATGCCCGATGCTTTAATATGGTTAGTTAGCGTTTCGCCGCACACTGCAAGATGCCGCGCCAGACTACCAGCCTCTTTTGGACATCTCGTACGCAACGACACCCTGAGGGTACTTCGCGTGGTGCTTGGTCTAGTGTGGGGTTTTGGTCTTGTGTTGGGCAGTGGCCAACGAAAGTAGTAGATGCCGTGTCGGGACAGTGAGAGATACGCATGCAGCTTCATTTTGTGTCACACCTGTGTGTCACACCGCTCTAATGCATACTATCTAGTTGTATTGTTAGGTTTTGGTGGAGCCTAGGGGAGTCGAACCCCTGACCTCTTGCATGCCATGCAAGCGCTCTCCCAACTGAGCTAAGGCCCCATTCAGGTACTGCCGAAGCAGTGGACGGACGTTTATGAGACGGCGGCTGCGAGTGCAAGTCCAAAAATGGAAATCCGCAAAACTTTCCGCGGTGCGTCCGTGGGGGCATGAGGCGGCAAGGCGCCGCCTCTGACCGGTTTCAGTTCTCGTCTTCCGAGGACATGTCGGTGATATCGTCCAGCGAGACTTTATCACTATCGTCGTCATCATCGTCCAGCAGATCGTCGTCCAGTTCGACGTCAACATTGTCGTCATCATCCAGAACCAGATCGTCGTCCGATGATTCTTTGCGCGCTTTGGCCGATGCGGCGTCTTCCGCGTCAGCGGCGATCATCCGGCTTTTGCCGGTCTCAAGCTCAACGATCTCGCCGGTATAGGGGCTGATGATCGGGTCCTTGTTCAGGTCGTAAAACCGCTTACCAGTGGTCGGGCAAACGCGCTTTACGCCCCATTCTTCCTTGGGCATGTCAAATCCCCTTGATATCAGGTGAGTCGTAATAATGATTCAGGTCACGTGCCACATGCGGCGGGCACTGTCAAAGCCTTTGAGCAGGAGAAACAGGCATATGGGAGATCACGCATTGCCGGGAACGCCTCCGGTGCCGCTGACGCTGCGTAAATCGGCGCGGGCGCGGCGGATCAGTCTTCGGATTTCCCAATTGGACGGGCGGGTTACGCTGACCTATCCGCAAGGCGTTCCTGAGGCAGAAGCGTTGAGTTTTGCGCGCACGAAAGAAGAGTGGATACGCCGACATTTGGACGACCAACCCGACCCGGCTGTGGTTCAATTCGGTCAAACCATTCCCATTGAGGGTCTGGAACGACGAATCGTTCCCGCACAGGGGCGACGTGTCCAACTGCAAGGCGACGAGATTGCGGTTCCAAAAGGCGCCGAAGCGCGGCGACTGGCACGTTTTCTTAAGGAATTGGCGCGGGACCGTCTGACCGGGGCCTGCGATGACTATGCGGCAATGCTGGGCCGGTCCTACTCTGGCCTGACCATTCGCGATACGCGATCGCGCTGGGGGTCTTGCAGCTCAGCCGGGGGGCTGATGTTTTCATGGCGTCTGATTCTCGCCCCGTCCGATATCCTGCACTACGTGGCGGCGCACGAGGTCGCGCACTTGATTGAGATGAATCATTCACCCGCATTCTGGGCGCAGGTTGAGCGGATTTTCGGTGACTACAGCGACCAGCGGCGATGGTTGCGCGACAACGGGGCAAAGCTGCATCAATACAGATTCGACGCGGTCATGAGTTGACCCTGCCGTCATTTGTGATCACATAAGCGGATGTTGACCACGCGCACTTCTGAATCCCAGACCGCCACACATGACCGCGTGTATCGCACCCTGCGCGCGCGCATTATGCACGGTGAGATAGCACCGGGGCAGGCGTTGACGCTGCGTGGGATCGGCAAGGAATTCGGCGTGTCGATGACCCCGGCGCGTGAGACTGTGCGTCGGTTGGCCGCCGAAGGGGCCCTGTTCCTGTCCTCTTCGGGCCGTGTTTCGACGCCAGAGTTGACCAATGACCGGATCGAAGAACTTGCCGCCCTGCGCGCGCTGCTTGAGGTCGAACTGGCCAGCCGTGCTCTGCCACGGGCGCATATGGCTTTGATCGATCGCCTGCAAAGCATCAATGTAACCGTGGCTGAGATGGTCACCAAACGGGATGCCGTCGGCTATATCCGCAGCAATCTGGAGTTTCACCGCACGCTTTATCTCCGGGCGCAAGCCCCGGCGATGTTGGCGATTGCGGAAACTGTCTGGCTGCAACTTGGCCCCACGATGCGCGCGCTTTACGGCCGGTTGCGGCGTACCGAACCGCCGCATAACCATAAGCTGATCATCGCCGCCCTACAGGCCGGGGATGAGCCCGGATTGCGTCTGGCGGTCCGTTCGGACGTGACCCAGGGCCTGCGCTTGCTGGTCAGCTAGGCGGCTTGTTGCCGAAGCTCTGAAATTGCGTCTGTCTGGCGTCGTGGTTCTGGTTTGAAGGCCGGGTCTGAGTTACGCTGTACCAAATCAAAACAAGAGCAGATTTCAGCCATGATTAATCGACGGATTTTTTCTTTGGGACTTGGGTCGACCCTGTTGGCCGCCTGTTCAACCGGAAGCTCAACCAGTACGCCAGCATCGCGGATGCAGGCCGTTCCCAATGCCGGATGGGACGCATGGGTGGCCGGTTTCAAAGGCCGGGCCGCGGCGCAGGGGATCTCGCAAACAACGATCAACACCGCCTTTCGGGGGGCTGGCTATTTGCCCGATGTGATCGAGCGCGACCACAATCAGGTCGAATTCAAACGCTCGCTTGAGGACTACTTGGCCATCGCGGCCTCGGATGATCGGATCGAGACCGGCAAACAGATGCTGGTGCGGTACGCCGGAACCCTGTCGCAGATCGAGGCGAAATACGGCGTCAACAAAGAGGTAATCGTGGCTGTATGGGGTTTGGAAAGCCGGTACGGCGCGCGGCGCGGGGATGTGCCAGTCGTGTCGGCGGTTTCGACGTTGGCTTATGACGGGCGGCGCGGTGCGTTTTTCGAAAAGCAGTTGGTGGCCGCCCTGAAAATAATTCAGGACGGAGACACCACCCCCGCGAACATGACCGGCAGCTGGGCCGGGGCGATGGGGCACACGCAGTTCATTCCGACATCGTATCTGGCCTATGCAGTGGATTTCACTGGTGACGGGCGGCGCGACATCTGGTCTGAGGACCCGACAGATTCGCTGGCCTCGACCGCCGCCTATCTGTCCCGCGCGGGTTGGGTACGTGGACAGCCTTGGGGGGGCGAGGTTGGTACGGTTTCGGGCACGCCTGCTGCAGTGTTGCAACCACAGAAGCCCGGGCCGCGCATTGCAGTGTTCCGTAATTTCCAAGTGATCAAGCGCTACAACAATTCGGACAGCTACGCGATAGGCGTCGGACATCTGTCTGATCGCATCGCAGGTGGTCCGCCGTTTCAAGCCTCGTTCGGACCGGATGCGACGGGTCTGACGCTAGAGGATCGCAAGGACCTTCAACGCCGCCTGACTTCGGCTGGCTATGACACACAGGGTGCAGACGGAGTGATTGGAAACAACACCAAATCGGCCATCAGCGCCTATCAACGAGCCTCCGGTCTGCCTGTGACCGGCGAACCTTCGGTCGCGTTGTTGCGCAGTTTGGGCGGCTGACGGGTTACGCCGCCAACCCTTTTGAGCCGATATCCAGGAACTTTTGACGGCGGTCCTTGATCAGGGCTGCCGCGTCTTTGCCGTCCAATTCTTTCAGCATCTGGGTAACTGCGTCTCGGACAGAGTCCATGGTGGCGGGGCAATCACGATGGGCGCCGCCCTTTGGTTCTTTGATGATAAGGTCGCAAACACCCAGCTTGTGTAGGTCTTGCGCGGTCAGGCGCAGCGCCTCGGCGGCCTCGCGCATTTTCTCGGCATCCTTCCACAGGATTGATGCGCAGCCTTCGGGTGAGATCACCGAATAGACCGAATGTTCCAGCATTGCGACACGGTTCGCCGTGGCAAAGGCCACAGCCCCGCCCGAACCGCCTTCGCCGATGATGACGGACACCAAAGGCACGCCGATCTTCAGGCACATCTCTGTCGAGCGTGCGATGGCCTCTGATTGGCCGCGTTCCTCCGCCCCTTTGCCGGGGTAGGCACCTGCCGTGTCGATCAGGGTGATCACGGGCAGGCCAAAACGCCCGGCCATCTCCATAAGGCGCACGGCTTTTCGATAGCCTTCGGGCCGGGCCATACCGAAATTGCGCTCGATGCGCGATTTGGTGTCTGACCCTTTCTCGTGTCCAATGACCATGACAGGTTGGTCATTGAACCGGGCCAAACCGCCGATCACAGCAAGATCGTCGGCAAAATTCCGGTCGCCCGCAAGGGGGGTGAACTCGGTAAACAGCGCCTCGACATAATCCTTGCAATGGGGGCGTTCCGGGTGGCGCGCCACCTGGCATTTCCGCCAGGGGGTCAGATCGCCGTAAAGCTCGTCCAGCAGCTTGGCAGCTTTGGCATCCAGGGCCGCAGCCTCTTCGGACACATCCATTTCTTCGTTGGCACGGGCCAACGCGCGCAACTCCTCGGCCTTGCCTTCGATCTCGGCCAGGGGTTTCTCGAAATCCAGATACTGGGTCATGACGCCTCTTAACGCGGAATTACCCTGCTATATGACCTGACGTCGCCCGGGATGCAACTCAGCAAGATTTGTGCGCGTGGAATATGCGACCACGATTGCGCAAAGAGAAGGAAGATATGCCAGCGGCAAACAGCTATCGGACCAAATTCTGCCCACCCTTGGCGCAATTCAGTTCGGCAATACAACGGGGTAGAGCGAGGCGACAAGCAAGGCGGCCATTGTCCAATTGAAAGCCGCCAACCGGCGCGGGTTTGTCAAGACCCGCGCCATCTGTTGCCCAAGCACAGTCCATGTGCTGACCGACGGCAGGTTCACCGCGCCGAAAACGAGGGACACGATGAGGATGGCCTGTAGCGTGTGATCCGGCGTATAGGCTGTGGTGGCCGTCAGCGCCATCGCCCATGCCTTGGGGTTCACCCACTGAAACGCAGCAGCTTGCAGAAAGGTCATGGGGTTGCCTGTTGTGTTCGTGCCCCTTACGGGGGCCGCATGCGCAATTTTCCATGCCAGGTACAGCAGGTAGACGACCGATACGACCTTCAGCACCGTGTAACTTACCGGATACCGGTCGAACATTTGCGCCAATCCGGTGCCGACCAGCAGTACCATAAAGCTGAACCCCAGCCCGATACCCAGCATATGCGGGATGGTCCGACGGAATCCGAAATTGGCACCTGACGCCATCAGCATCAGGTTGTTCGGCCCCGGTGTTATCGAAGAGACAAAAGCAAAGGCGATTAGGGCCAGAAGGATATCATAGGTCATGGTGCGGATATTTACCGCTGTTTGGCCAAATGAAATTGCGTTTTAGTGCATGATTACGATAATCTTGCAATTAATGACGAAGATGGATCCGATAAACAAACGAATATTGCGTGAAATTACGCGTGATGGGCGTATCAGCAACCTCGAACTTGCGGATCGCGTGGGCCTGTCGCCGTCAGCCTGTTTGCGCCGGGTGCAGGAGCTTGAGCGTACAGGCGTTATCTCGGGGTATCGCGCGGTGCTGAACCCGGCCGCGCTGGGCGTGGGGTTCGTGGCCTATATTGGCGTTGGTCTGGGGGAGCATACCAAGGCTGCGCAGGAGGGGTTCGAACGTGCGTTGCAGCGTGCGCCGGAAGTCGTCGAATGCCACAATATAACCGGAACGATTGAATATCTGTTGCGCGTGGAGTGTGCCGATCTTCCCGCCTACAAAACATTCCATACTGATGTGCTGGGTACGCTGCCGCATGTGACTTCGATCACCTCTTACGTGGTGATGGGATCGCCCAAAGATATGCGGGCCTGAAGGCTGGAAATGTCGCCTTTAACCGACTTGCGGGTGAAATCCTCAGGTCTTACTGTCATCTCAACGGGCTCGCGAAAGAGGACAAACCCCACCGACGCCACACACAGGGAGGTGACCATGACATTTGTTAGGACCGCAGTGATTGCCGCAGCCATTGCGTTAATGGCCGGGGCAGTTTTTTCCGCGCCGCTTAAACTGCAACCTGCCAATCCGCAGCCTAACCCAAAGGCCGGGTTGGATGTGAAGTACATTGGCAAGGGAACGCAGCGAAAAATCCGCGATCTAAGCCAGGCAAAAAGCCTTCTGGCTGACGCAAAGCCAGGGCAACCGCTTATTGGGTTGGACTACAGGGACACCAATAAGGGTGAGCCGGTCCTGACCTTCACTGACCCCTACAATGTCGCGGCCGAGATTACCGGTTACATGAAATTCGATTCCGCCGGAGTCTATGAAATTGAAACCTGGTCGAATGACGGGATCGAGGCGTGGGTTGGAGGCCAGCAGATTGGCCTTGTCCGGGGCATTCAGGGGTGCGAAGCCAATCAAAGAACCGAGGTCGAGGTGCCGCAGGCCGGATGGTACCCTTTGAAAATATACTATTTTCAAAAGCTTGGAACGTCCTGCCTGATGATGAAGTCGGGCAAGAAAGGTGAACGGTTCACCTGGACACCGAACAACGTCTTCGGGCGTTAGCAGTAAGGCACCCCGCAGGGTGCCTTTTTTCATCCATTGGCAGCAATCAGTTTGGCCTGTGCGACGATCACCTCGGCCTGTTTGATCGATGCGATATCGACCAGACGCCCTTTGTAGACGGTGGCCCCTTCACCATTGGCCTTGGCCTGTTCCATAGCAGCCAGGATTTCGCGCGCTTCGGATACGGCCTCGTCCGATGGAGTGAAAACCTGATTGGCCAATGCGATCTGTTTGGGGTGGATAGCCCATTTGCCGACCATGCCCAACGTGGCCGAACGTTTCGCCTGGGCGATGTAGCCCTCATCATCCGAAAAGTCGCCGAACGGCCCGTCGACTGGTAGTACGCCATGGGTCCGGCAAGCGGCGACGATGGCGGCTTGCGCCCAGTGCCACGGGTCGGACCAGTGTTTTTCACCTTCGCGCAACATGTAATAGTTCTCTTGCGTTCCGCCGATTCCGGTGGTCTGCATCCCCATCGAAGCCGCAAAATCAGCCGCCCCCAGACTCATCGCCTGCATGCGCGGGGACGAGGCCGCGATTTCCTCGACATGGGCGATACCGGCGGCGGATTCGATGATGACCTCGAAGCTGATCGGCTTGGTCCGACCTTTGGCGCGCTCGATCGCGGTGACCAGCGCGTCAACTGCGTAGACATCCGCCGCGCAGCCGACCTTTGGTATCATGATCTGATCCAGACGGTCACCAGCCTGTTCCAACAGGTCCACCACATCCCGGTACCAGTAGGGCGTGTCGAGGCCGTTGATCCGCACCGACATGTATTTTGTGCCCCAATCGACGCTGTTCAGTGCCTCGATCACGTTGGCGCGGGCAATGTCCTTGTCCGAAGGGGCGACCGAATCCTCTAGGTCCAGGTTGATCACATCCGCAGCCGATGCTGCCATTTTCGGAAACAGCTTGGTGTTGGATCCCGGCCCGAACAACTGACAACGGTTGGGGCGCGCAGGTGCGGCGGGTTGAAGGCGAAAACTCATCTGGACCTCTTCCGAGAAATGAAATTACAATTTTTTCACTCATTGAGGTATTAAATTGCGTGGCCATGCGCAAGCGCCTATATGCAGGTGCAGCAATGCAATTGCAGCACTTGCGGCAAAGTGAGTGTTCGGCTGGTGATTAAAGATTAATCGCTCTGAAAACTTGAGAGAAAATTTCAAAAGACTTAAATCTAACGCAAAATTTTCCCGCATGACCCAGTGATGCCAGAGGAAAACGCGAAACACTCGTCGGGTATGTCCCATAGGTTGCGATGGAAACAAAGGAGCAAACCGCGATGATCGAGACACCGTACCTGCTGTTTTTAGGCGATGCGCCCGACCAATTGGCGGCCAAAGTGGCAATTGGCATCAAGGACTGGCGTCCGGAAAATGCCGTTGGCCAATACCGGATGGATGGCTGCAAGGCTGATCTGGGTCTGACGGATATGTCGTTGACCGAAGCGAAAGAGGCCGGGGCAAAGACCCTGGTCATAGGTGTGGCCAATCGCGGTGGGGTCATCAGCCAGGAATGGAAAAAGGTTCTGGTGATGGCGTTGGAGGAGGGCTTCGATCTTGCCTCGGGCCTGCATAACTTGCTGCGCGATGAACCCGATCTGGTTGCCGTGGCCGAGGCGACCGGCCGCAAGTTGCATGATGTACGCGTGCCAGAAGTGGACTATCCGATTGCAAATGGCATCAAGCGCAAAGGCAAGCGTTGCCTTGGCGTTGGCACCGATTGCTCGGTCGGCAAGATGTACACGGCGATGGCGATGGATGCCGAGATGCGCAAGCGCGGCATGAAATCCACGTTCCGTGCCACCGGTCAGACCGGTATCCTGATCACCGGCGACGGTGTCCCGCTGGATGCTGTGATCGCGGATTTTATGGCTGGCTCGATCGAGTGGCTGACACCGGACAATGACGACGACCACTGGGACCTGATCGAAGGGCAGGGTTCGTTGTTCCACGTGTCGTTTTCGGGCGTGACCATGGCGCTGGTTCATGGCGGTCAGCCGGATGCTCTTATCCTGTGTCATGAGCCGACGCGAGAGCACATGCGCGGCCTGCCGACCTATCAACTGCCTTCGCTGGAGACACTGCGCGACACCGCGCTGGAGCTGGCGAAAGTCGCCAACCCGGACTGTCGGGTCGTCGGCATCTCGGTTAACACTCAGCACATGAGCGACGAGGACGCGACCGCCTATCTGGCAAAGCTGGAATCGGACATGGGTTTGCCTGCGACCGATCCATTTCGCTTCGGTGCGGGCAAACTGGTCGACGCACTGGCCGCAATGTGATGAACGGGCCCGGCCAGACATGTGTCTGGCGATCCTTTTAGGGAATGATGAAGGAGCGGTTGTGTGAAGATTGATGTCACGCGTGATGTGTTCCGGCTGGCGCAGGTCTTTACGATCTCGCGCGGGTCGCGGACCGAAGCGAAGGTGCTGACCGTGCGTGTCTCAGATGGTGTGCATCGGGGGTGGGGCGAATGTGTTCCCTATGCGCGCTACGATGAGACGCTCGGGTCCGTCGAGGCGGAGATCGCTGGTTTGCCAGCAGAATTCACCCGCGAATCGCTGATGGACCTTCTGCCCGCTGGAGCCGCCAGGAATGCCGTGGATTGTGCGTTGTGGGATCTGGAATGCAAACGCGCGGGTAAGCGGGCGTGGGAACTGGCCGGCCTGCCGGTGCCCGGCCCGGAGATTACTGCTTACACCCTGTCGCTGGACACGCCCGAGGCGATGCAGGCTCAGGCCGCAGCAAATGCGGATCGCCCCGTGCTGAAGATCAAGCTAGGCACACCGGACGACATGCCACGGCTCGAAGCTGTCCGCGCAGGTGCCCCCGGCGCCAAGATCATTATCGACGCCAATGAAGGCTGGTCGGCAGAGGTTTACGCCGATCTTGCGCCCCATCTTGTGCGGCTGGGTGTCGAACTGGTCGAGCAACCTTTGCCCGCAGGGGAAGATGACGCGTTGATCGGGATGGATCGCCCTGTGCCTGTCTGCGCTGACGAGTCGTGCCACGACCGGGCAAGCTTGCCCGCTTTGAAGGGCAAATATGATGTGGTCAACATCAAGCTCGACAAGACTGGCGGCTTGACCGAGGCGCTGGCCCTGCGCAGTCAGGCATTGGCCGAGGGCTATAAAGTAATGGTCGGATGCATGGTTGGCAGTTCTCTGGCCATGGCCCCTGCGACATTGTTGGCGCAGGGTGCGATGGTAACGGACCTTGACGGCCCGCTTCTGTTGGCCGAAGACCGCGACACCCCGCTGATTTTTGATGACGCCGGAGTGCATCCGCCAAGTGCGGCGCTCTGGGGTTGAGGAGACATATATGACCCGCACCGTTTACGTGAATGGCGAATACCTGCCCGAGACCGAGGCAAAAGTTTCGATCTTCGACCGCGGTTTCCTGATGGCCGATGCCGTTTACGAGGTCACCAGCGTTCTGGATGGCAAACTGATCGACTTCGACGGGCATGCGGTGCGACTGAAGCGTTCATTGAATGAGCTTCAGATGGCCGAACCCTGCAGAAAGGATGAACTGCTAGAGGTTCACCGCAGGCTGGTGGACCTGAACGGTATCGAAGAGGGGCTTGTCTATTTGCAGGTCACCCGCGGCAGCGATGGCGACCGGGATTTTGTGTTCCCGCCTGCGGACACCAAGCCAACGATGGTTCTGTTCACTCAGAACAAACCGGGTCTGGCCGACAGCGCGGCGTCAAGAACAGGTGCCAAGATTATCTCGATCGACGATATCCGCTGGGGCCGCCGGGATATCAAGACGACGCAATTGCTGTACCCCTCGCTTGGCAAGATGATGGCCAAAGCCGCCGGGTGTGACGACGCGTGGATGATCGAAGACGGCTATGTCACCGAAGGCACCAGCAACAATGCGTATTTCGTCAAGAACGGAAAGATCGTGACCCGGCCACTTTCGAATGACATCCTGCACGGCATTACGCGCAAGGCCGTGCTGCGCATGGCGGCCGAGGCGCAGATGGAAGTAGAAGAACGCCTGTTCACCATCGACGAAGCCAAAGAGGCCGATGAGGCCTTTACCACGTCTGCCAGCGCCTTTGTCATGCCTGTAATTGAAATTGACGGTGTCACGCTGGGTGATGGCACGCCCGGCCCGATTGCCAAACGACTGCGCGAAATCTATTTGGACGAAAGCCGCAAGGCGGCGATCTAAAAGGCAGGCCCGCCCGATCAGCGGGCCTTTTTTAGCGCTTCAGTCGGCTTTCCCGACATTCTCTTCAAACGCGACCTTGAAGGCGGCTTGCTTTTCCGGGCTGGCATCCGTTTGGTAATTGGCTTTCCAGTCATCCATGGTCATGCCATAGAAAATTTCGCGCGCTTCGTCTTTGCCCATCTCGATGCCTTTTTCATTGGCGGCTTCTTGATACCAGCGCGACAGGCAGTTGCGGCAGAACCCAGCCAGATTCATCATGTCGATATTCTGCACGTCTGTACGATCTTCCATCAGGTGCTTTTGCAACCGACGGAAGGCGGCGGCCTGAAGTTCGATTTCGGTTTGCTTGTCCATGGGCTGGCTCCGGGTGTTTTTGCTAGGGTCTGCACCTGACCTAGCGGTCCGGAGGCGATGTTTCAATAAACAGCACGTTAGGCAAGCCTCAAGGCTAGCCAAGGCACGATGCAGAAGATGAGGGTCAGAATTTTATAGGTGGCAAGATATCGGAAATACGTTCGTCTTACATCTGAACGCTCCATCTGGAACATCCTGCCGTGAACATCTGCGATCCAGTCCCGCATCAGTAAAATCATTATGGTGCTAAACAGCAGAACAGCGATGTTGAGCACGGCCATCCAACCAAAGAAAGAGGTCAGTAATTCTTGTGTCATCGTCGCCTCCTTTCTTTTGATATCTGGGGATTGGCGACCTGAATCTCAACGGTTTCGGCCTTGGCGGCACCTCGGCTTAAAGGCCGCTATCCACCAAGGCGTCTTGCAGGATGACAGCAAGCCGCTCAGCCCACGTGCGTTGTTGCACGTGGTCGGCGATCAGATCATTTCGCAGTTCGATCAGGGCGTTTGGCCGCCCGCGGGCGGTACAGTGCCGATCAATCGCATCCCCGGGCAGAACGCCTGTATAGGGTTCGTTGACACCCACGCACAGGTCGGGTTCAGCCTTTAGTCGGTTGACCAAAGGGCGCGAGAACCTTTCGTCCCGAGTGTGCAAAACCCCAACATGCCAAGGCCGTGGGTCGCGGCCGCGCAATTGGCGTGTGAATGAATGCATGGAAACGATCACCGCGTGCGGCAGGCTCGCCAAGCGTCCTAATTCCGCGTGGTAGGGGCGGTAATACATGTTCAGACGCCGTTCACGCTCGGCCGCATCAGCATGGCGGTTGCCGGGGATGATCGAGCCGTCATAGAGCTTCATCAAAAGGGTCGGGTCGTCCTCACCCCGGTTCGGATCAATCACAAGGCGCGAAAAATTGGCTGCGATCACAGGTGCGTTTAGTATCTCACCCAGATGTTTTGACACTTCATACGCACCCACGTCATAGGCAATGTGGCGTTCCATATCCTCGCGTGGCAGGCCAAGGTCTCCGCCATTGACTTCGGGTGGCACCGTGTTGGTAGCGTGGTCACAGGTGATGAGCCAACGCGAAGGGCGATCAGCCCCATGGATAAAAAACGGAGAATACGTCATAAGCCTGTCATCTTGTTTGCCGCAGGTTTAGGGCAGTTGCTTCGGAAATGGAATTGCGCAATAAGCGGCATGAAGAAATGTTTGCGGTAACAATTTTGCAAAATCAAGAAAACACCCAAGGAGTGCACCGCCAATGCGACGCCTGAGAAATGTAAAAATCGTGGCGACGCTGGGACCGGCGTCCAATGACTATGACACCATTCGCGCCCTGCACGAGGCAGGTGCCGATGTGTTTCGCCTGAACATGAGCCACGGTAGCCACGATGAGATTCGTGAACGGCATCGGATCATTCGGCAGGTGGAAAAGGACCTCGACAGCCCAATTGCGATTCTGGCGGACCTTCAGGGGCCGAAACTGCGTGTGGGTGTTTTTGCAAATGACGCGGAAGAATTGGAAGAGGGCGCCGTTTTCCGTCTGGACCTTGATCCGGCGCCGGGTGACGCGGGTCGTGTGTGTCTGCCGCACCCTGAGATTTTTGCGGCGCTGGAGCCGGGCGCGCGTCTGTTGGTCAATGACGGGAAAATCCGCCTGATTGTTCAGGACTGCGGCCATGATTTCGCCAGCTGCACGGTTGAGGTCGGCGGAACGATCTCGAACCGCAAAGGTGTGAATGTTCCTGATGTCGTACTGCCCTTAGCGGCGCTTTCGGTCAAGGACCGCGACGACCTGGAGTTTGTCTGCCAACTGGGTGTTGACTGGCTGGCGCTTAGCTTTGTTCAGCGCGCCAAGGACGTGTTCGAAGCCCGCGCGCTGGCTGATGGCCGCGCCTCGATCTTGTCCAAGATCGAAAAGCCAGCAGCAGTTGAGGCGTTTGACGATATCCTCGACGCATCGGACGGGATCATGGTTGCGCGGGGCGATCTGGGGGTTGAACTGCCGGTCTCTGCCGTGCCTCCGATCCAGAAACGACTGGTCCGTAAGTGCAGAAGTGCTGCCAAGCCCGTTATCGTGGCCACTCAGATGCTGGAAAGCATGATCGAAAGCCCGATGCCCACACGGGCCGAGGTTTCGGACGTGGCGACCGCCATCTACGAGGGCACCGACGCCATCATGCTCAGCGCGGAGTCTGCAGCCGGTGCCTATCCGATTGAGGCCGTGCAAACCATGAACAAGGTCGCGATCGAGGTCGAGGCTGACCCGACCTACACGCAGATCATCGCGGCGTCCCGGACGGCACAGGGGACAACGATCGCAGACGGCATTGTGGCAGCGGCGCGCGAGATCGCGGAAAAGACCGACATCAAGGCGATTTGCTGCTTTACCCAAAGCGGCACCACGGCGCTGTTGACCGCGCGGGAAAGGCCCGGTGTGCCGATCATTGCAATGACGCCTGCCACCGGAACCGCGCGGCGTCTGTGTTTAAGCTGGGGGTGCCATTGCGTGATGACGCCCGAGCTTGAGCGTTTCAAAGGCGCCGTGGTAAATGCTGCCCGCGCCGCCCGTTCCGGTGGTTTCGCGGCCGAGACCGACCAGATCGTGGTCACGGCCGGTGTACCGTTCAACGTACCCGGAACCACCAATATTCTGCGTATCGCGCCATGCGACGAACGTCTGATCTATAACACTGATCCGGGTTGATCCGGGTCAGTTTGGTGCCTTGAATCCTGGCTGAGCTTAAAATTTAAGCATAATAAAAACAATAATATCAATAAATTATGATGTTAATAGGTGAATTATTCAAATTTACCTCTATTTTTTGGTGTTTTTCCCCGATACTGGCGCCGTAGGGGCAGTCTACTCAACAAGTTCCAGGTTCCGGCTGCCCCGCCGGAGTGCGGGCTCCGGTATAATCTACAAAAACGGAGGAACGTTATGACAACCAAGATTGTCATTGGACTGGACGGGACAGAAACCGGGGAACGTGCAATCGCATTTGCCAAGGATTTGGCCGGGCGCATCAGCTCATGTGAGTTGCTTGTGGTTTATGTGATTGAATGGTCCCCATTCACTTTCCAGACACCAGAAGAAAACGCGCAGCGTCACAAGCGGCGCGAGGAAGAGATCGAACTGGCCACAACGCGTATCGTTACCCCTGCGGTGGACGCATTGAACGCCGCCGGTTTCACGGCTCATGGTATTGTACGTCATGGCGACGTCGCCGAGACGCTGAATGCAATCACGGTGGAAAATGGCGGCAACCAGATCGTCGTTGGGCGCGCCTCTGCAGACGGTTTCAAGAAACGTCTGTTTGGCAGTTCAACCCAGAATCTGGTGATGCACGCAGATGTACCCGTCACAGTCGTGAATTAAGGGGAGGGACAAGAATGACTATGTTTCGCAATCTGAGCCTTGCTGCTATCGCGTCCATGTTGGCCAGCCCCGTGCTCGCGCAAGACGCGACGGGTCTGGACGATAGGATCAATCAAGCCTTCGCCGATTTCACTGGCCCGTTTGTCAGCTTTATCTTCGCCCCGTTTCCGGGCACCGGCTTTCCGTGGATCGTCGGGTGGCTTGTCGTCGCGGCAACCGTGTTTTCGCTGTATTTCGCTTTTGTACAGTTCCGCTTTTTTGGTCACGCCATCAGCCTTGTAAAAGGCGATTATTCCGATCCAAATGACGCCGGAGAGGTTAGCCATTTCCAAGCCCTTGCCACGGCGCTGTCGGGCACTGTTGGCCTTGGCAATATTGCTGGTGTGGCAGTGGCTGTCGGCATCGGTGGACCGGGTGCCACCTTTTGGATGATCGTCGCGGGCCTGCTGGGCATGGCGTCGAAATTCACGGAATGCACGTTGGGCGTAAAATATCGCAACGAATACGAAGACGGCACCGTTTCGGGCGGACCGATGTATTACATGTCCAAAGGCTTTAACGAGTTGGGCTTGCCAGGCGGCAAGATTCTGGCCGTCCTGTTCTCGATCTTCTGTATTCTTGGCGCGCTGGGCGGCGGCAATATGTTCCAGGCCAATCAGGCGCACCAGCAGATTGCAGGCATCGTCGGCGACTTTCCCGGCTGGATCACGGGTCTGATCTTTGCCGGTATCGTCTTTGCAGTGATCGTGGGCGGCCTGAAGTCCATCGCGCGTGTGACTGAAAAAGTCGTGCCGTTCATGGGCATCATGTATGTGCTGGCCGCGCTAGTGATCATCATCATGCACGCCGATCAGATTGGGTGGGCATTTGGTCAAATCTTTGCAGGCGCTTTCACTGGTCTGGGTGTTGCTGGCGGCATGGTCGGCGCACTGATCCAGGGCTTCCGTCGCGCTGCGTTTTCGAACGAGGCGGGCGTTGGCTCAGCAGCCATTGCACACTCGGCCGTTCGGACCAAAGAGCCGATCACCGAAGGGTTCGTGTCCTTGCTTGAACCGTTCATCGATACGGTGGTGATCTGTACCATGACCGCGCTGGTGATCATCATCACCCAGCAGCTGATCATTGATCCGGAAACCGGCAACTACATGCTGAACGAAGCGGGCAACGCGATTGCCACCGTCGATGGCAACTCGGGTGTTAGCCTGACCTCGGCCGCCTTTGCCAGCGCCTTTGGCTGGTTCCCCTATGTGCTGGCTGTCGCGGTCGTTCTGTTCGCATTTTCGACCATGATCAGTTGGTCCTACTATGGCCTGAAGGCTTGGACCTACCTGTTTGGCGAGGGTCATACTACTGAACTGGTGTTCAAGGTCATCTTCTGCGTCTTCGTGGTTATTGGTGCGGCGGCCAACCTTGGTCCGGTGATCGATTTCTCGGATGCGGCGATCTTTGCGATGGCGGTTGTGAACGTCTTTGCGCTCTACTTCTTGATGAAAGTGGTGCGGCAAGAGCTGGCTAGCTATGCAGGTCGGTTGAAAAGTGGCGAGATCCGCAAATTCAGCCACTAGAACAATTTACCGGGGCAGCTGCGGTTGCCCCGGTGCCCGACCGCTGTACGAAAAGCGCAGATTCCGGTCGAAACCCCCTTGCCAGTATGAACGAACTTGCGTAAACGGCGCTTCTGATCGCGTGACCGGCCGAGATGGCATGCCGAGTCGCGTTTAGTACCGAACCCTGAAAGGAGACGGAAATGCCTAAGATGAAGACAAAGTCGAGCGCCAAGAAGCGCTTCAAGGTGACTGCAACCGGTAAGGTCCTTGCTGGCCAGGCCGGCAAACGGCACGGCATGATCAAGCGGACAAAGAAATTCATTCGCGATGCCCGTGGCAACACCACCCTGTCCGCCCCCGACGCAAAGATCGTCAAGGGCTACATGCCCTACGACCGCTAAGAGGAGATTAAGAGATGTCCCGCGTTAAAGGTGGAACCGTAACTCACGCCCGTCACAAGAAGATCATCAAAGCCGCAAAAGGCTATTATGGTCGCCGTAAAAGCAACTTCAAAGTTGCAACCCAGGCCGTCGACAAGGCCAATCAATACGCAACTCGTGACCGCAAGAACCGCAAGCGCAATTTCCGCGCACTGTGGATCCAGCGGATCAACGCTGCTGTGCGTAGCCATGACGAGGCTCTGACATATTCCCGCTTCATCAACGGCCTGAACCTGGCTGGTATCGAAGTGGACCGCAAAGTTCTGGCCGACCTGGCCGTGCACGAACCGGAAGCGTTCGGCGCGATCGTCGCCAAAGCTCAGGCCGCCCTGGCTGCCTGATCCTCTTTCAGAGAGACAGTGAAAGAAGGGCCGTCCCGTTTGGGGCGGCCTTTTTTTGGCAAATTCGAAAATTGTGGTTTCGAGCCCAAAGCAGACATACATACTGAAAAATGCTAAGTACGAAACTGGTCAATTGGTACTTTGTTGTTGGCATGCTCGAATTTGATACTGAGACAACTCGTTTATTAGATACCGTATATGAAGGTGCCGACGTCACGCGGAGGCGCCAAGGATCATTCGACGCCTTGAGACCAGCACCCGGAGAGGTCATTGCGGACATAGGATGTGGAAACGGCCTTTTGACGGCTGAGCTTGCCCGTGCGGTAGGTTCAACTGGTCGCATATTGGGCATTGATCCCAGTGAACCCATGCGGCGTTCGGCCAAAAGCCGTTGTCGCGCGTATGACTGGGTCGAAATAATCGACGGTGAGGCCGGGCAACTTCCTGTGGAAGACGCTGCGTTTGATAAGGCTGTATCAGTACAGGTTTATGAATATTTGGAGGATATTCCCGGCGCTGTGGCAGAGGCTTATCGTAGCCTAAAGCAAGGCGGTCGGCTTGTCATAGGTGACATCCATTTTGGCAGCCTGGTTTGGTTCAGCCAGAACCCCGCGAGGATGGAGCGAATGATAAGAGCTTGGGACAATCATTTTGTAGAAAGAGCAGTGCCTGCAGTCTTGCCCCCAATTCTACGTGAGGCCGGGTTCACCGTAGAAAGCGTAACGCCAATCACAATTTGCGATACCCAGCTCCGGCCAGATGGGCTAGCCAATATGATGATAATATTGATGAAAAAATTCGCCGAAACCAAGGGGCTTGTTCCGGACCGGGAAGCCATGGAGTGGGCGGAAGAGCAAAGCTTGTTGGCAAAGAAAGGGAACTTTTTCTTTTCGCTAACGCATTTCGTTGTCATCGGTCGCAAGCTTTAACAGTCGACCTGGTTTTGCCCCTTCCTTGAAAGGGATACCCACAAAAACTGAAACCGGCGCGGTGGGCACCGGTTTCTTAGATCAAACCGACGATTGGTCTACCCAAACACACGACCCAGCGCGCCATCGACTGCGTCGGTGATCTGGTCGATGTCATCCGCAGTTGCGATCAGCGCGGGTGAGAAGCATAGCGTGTTGTTTTTACCGGGAACCGATCGGTTGGTTGCTCCGATGATCACACCCTGCGACATGCAGTCGGCGACAACGGCTTGTGCCATCTTTTCGTCCACCGGTTCTTTTGTCGCACGATCCATCACCAGTTCAGCCCCAAGGAACAGGCCCTTGCCGCGAACGTCGCCGATGACCTTGTGTTTCTCCATCAGCGCCTGCAGGTTGCCGACCATTCGGTTGCCCATATCGGTGCAGTTTTGCAGCAGGTTCTCATCCTGAATAATGCGCATATTCTCGATCGCCGCGGCCGGACCGGCGGTGCAACCGCCGAAGGTCGAGATGTCGCGGAAATAGTTCAGCGGATCGGACGCATCATCCTTGAACATGTCAAAGACTTCTTCGGTCGTCACCATGCAGGCAATCGCCGCATAGCCTGAGGCAACGCCTTTTGCCATGGTCACGAAGTCCGGCTTGACGCCATACTGCTGATAGCCGAACCAGGTGCCGGTGCGGCCCACGCCACAGACGACCTCATCAATATGCAGCAGGATATCGTATTTCTTGCAAATCTCCTGCACGCGCTGCCAGTAGCCCTCGGGTGCTTCGATCACACCGCCGCCCGCTGTGACCGGCTCAAGACACAGGGCGCCGACAGTGTCAGGGCCTTCGCGCAGGATGACCTGTTCGATCTGATCTGCGGCCCATTCACCAAAGTTTTCTTCGGGCGCACCGTCCAGCTCGTGCTTGCGGTACTCCATGCAATGGGGCACGCGCACAAAGTCTGGCGCGAACGGTCCGTATTGTGCGTTGCGCTCATCCTGACCGCCTGCCGACATGGCGGCCAAGGTCGACCCATGATAATCGCGGTCACGGTACAGAATCTTGGTCTTTTTACCGCCATACCGCTTGTGTGCGATCTGACGAACCATCTTGAACGCCTTCTCGTTGGCCTCGGACCCCGAGTTCGTATAGTAGACGCGGCTCATGCCCGGCATTTTTTCGATCAGCATCTCGGCAAAGATAGATCCCGGTATCGAGCCAGCAGAGTTGGCGAAATAGCACAGCTTCATCAACTGGTCATAAACCGCCTTGCAGATCGATTCGCGGCCATAGCCCACGTTCACAGTCCAGACCCCGCCAGATACGGCATCCAGATGCTCTTTGCCCTTCTGGTCCCAGACACGCATGCCCTTGCCTTCGACAATGATGCGGGGATCATTGGTTTCAAAAGGTTTATGCTGGATCAGGTGGTGCCAGACGTGGGCGCGGTCGGCTTCGACCACGCGGGAAAGATCGTTTTCGTTGAACGTGCCGTCCATGACATGTCCTTTCAGTCAAATGCGGTGCGCGGAATGCGGGTTCAAGCCCGAACCGGCAGGTGTTTTCGATGGCACAGATCACCGCGAATGGCCTGCCGGAGATAGGGCCAGATTGCATCATCCCGTATGACCAGTCCATCCCTGCGCCGTATTAATACGGATTTGTCAGCCGCGCATCTTTATGATCAAGTCGCGCACAACACGAGTTGGGAGGATCGGCAGATGGGAGCCACGCAGATTTACGAGCGTCATCTGGATAAATGCCGCGCAAACTATACGCCTTTGACGCCGCTGAGTTTTATTGAGCGAACGGCGCAGGTGTATCCGGATTACCCTTCGGTCGTATATGGGGATCGCCGCTATAGCTGGGCGGAAACCTATACCCGGTGTCGGCGACTAGCCGGTGCATTGGCGGCGCGGGGTATAGGGCGGGGTGATACGGTGTCGATCATCGCCGCAAACATCCCTGAACTGTATGAGGCCCATTTTGGCATCCCAATGGCCGGGGCTGTTCTGAACGCGATCAACACGCGGTTGGACGCGCCGATTATCGCCTTTATCCTGAATCACGCGGAATCCAGGGTTTTGATGGTCGATCCCGAATTTTCGGGCGTTGTGAAAGAGGCATTGAAAGAGGTTGATCACGACCTGTTGGTGGTCGACATCGAAGATTCCAGCTTTGAGGGGGGCGAAAAGCTGGGCAGCCTGACCTATGATGCGCTGCTGGCAGAGGGCGATCCGGATTTCGCATGGTCTTTGCCCCAAGATGAATGGGACGCGATCACGCTGAACTACACCTCGGGCACCACGGGCAACCCGAAGGGCGTGGTCTATCATCATCGTGGGGCAGCGCTGAACGCTCAGTCCGATCTGTTGGACTGGGACATGCCCAAACACGCCGTCTATCTGTGGACGTTGCCGATGTTCCACTGCAACGGCTGGTGTTTTCCCTGGGCGATGGCGGCCAATGCAGGTGTCTCAGTCTGTTTGCGCGCAGTACGGGCCGAGCCGATTTATGCAGCGTTCCGCGATGAAAAGGTAACTCATTTCTGCGGCGCGCCGATTGTGCTGAACATGCTGGCCCATGCACCGGACCACCTGAAAGACTTCGACCATCAGATTAAGGTGATGACAGCCGGTGCTCCACCGCCCGCTGCCGTTATCGAAGCGATGGAGGCGATGGGGGTCGAAGTGACCCATGTCTATGGCCTGACCGAGACCTATGGCCCCTCTGTGGTTTGCGCCTGGAAGGACGAGTGGAATACTAAGGACGCGAAAGAGCGTGCCGCGCTGAAAGTCCGGCAGGGGGTTCCTTATTCCGCCCTGTCCGGTCTGATGGTGGCAGACCCCGAGACGATGGAGCCCGTGCCTGCGGATGGCGAAACCATGGGTGAGATTTTCATGCAGGGCAACGTCGTTATGAAGGGTTACCTGAAAAACCCTGACGCGACGGACAAGGCATTCAAGGGCGGGTGGTTTGCGTCCGGCGACCTGGGGGTGATGTATCCTGATGGCTATATCGCGCTTAAAGACCGGTCCAAGGACATCATCATTTCTGGTGGCGAAAATATCTCATCCGTGGAGGTTGAAGACGTCCTTTACAAACATCCGGCCGTGATGGAGGCCGCGGTCGTGGCGCGCCCAGACGACAAGTGGGGCGAAACCCCATGTGCCTTTGTTGAGCTCAAGCCAGAGGCAACCGTGACCGAAGCCGAGTTGATTGCCTTCTGCCGGGACAACATGGCCAATTTCAAAGCCCCGAAAACGGTTGTGTTCGGGGCATTACCCAAAACATCGACAGGCAAGATTCAGAAATTCGTTCTGCGAGATCAGGCTCGGGCGCTGACCTAGTCGCCCATCTTGTCAAATATTGACAGGTTCAGCTCCAGCATCCTACCCATCCAAACGGCCCGGTCCCGGTGATCTTCAAGGTGTTCGCCGGTCTCGGGATGGGTGAAAATGGTCAGCCCACGCCGGTTCAACATCAGCCAGGGCAGGACCTGATCCAAGGCATCGGGTGCAAAGGCCAATTGACAGCTCCAGCGCGGATGCGGACCGACATTGCGTTCGTGCACACGGCCCATTTCAACAGGGAACAGTCGCGCGACCTCTGAACAAACCTGTCGCGCCAGATCAACTGTGTCTGCGTCAAAGTAGACATGGGCGTGATAGCCAGTGATCTCGGGCATAGCGACCTCATCAAACCGTTGTGAATGACCTGTGCCTATCCTACAGCTATTCCACGCAAGATACTCCTGCGATTTCCGGTACTGGGCCTTCCAATCAGAAAAAACCGCAGGGTTCGCAAGTTTGATAAAGACAGGCGCGCTATGCGTCGCGGAGCGTTGCCAGTTTTATTGCCTGATCCAGAACATCTGCGTCGCCGATATGGTTGGCAAGCACAAACACAAGGCGCGCGTTCAACGCATCGCTGTCTGATTTCTCCAACCCGTCATGGGCAGCCAGCAGGCGGGCATAAAACCCATCGGCATCGTCGAGATTTGGGATGAGGGTCAGTTCAGCCATATCGACTACTCCTTACCGGTGGCCCGACGAATGGCCTGCCGAAATGCGTTTTCTTCGAATGTTTCGCGGCGCGCGGCGACATGCTGATCAGGCCGGATCAGATAGACCGCGCTGGTAGCATCGCCCAGATACCGCCGCTTGAGATCCAGTGTCAGGTCATCTTTGACCGAAAGGGCAAGCCGGGTGGCTACGACACCGTCCTCTTCGATCCGTTCAGGTGCGTCGGCGTCAATTGTCAGCAGGGTGAACTTGCCCGCCAGTTTCGGCAAAAGGAATTCGTCACCCAAAGGCGCATCAGGGCAGGCTGAACCGGGCCGTGTGATTTCTGGCCCGTTCAGAGCATCCGCTGAATTCAGGGACGACCGGTGGTAGGTACACGGTGTGCTCAACCGTCCGGAATTGACCAGAGGCCTGGCGAACTGATGCCGCGCGCTGAGGTCTAGCACCGCGTCGCGAAGCAGCCGGGACATTTCGGATTTGGGAGTGATGAAACTCGTGGACTGGCTGGATTTCGTGATGTTCTCATCCGCTGCCTGCGCCCGTTCAAGGCTGTAGCTGTCCAGCAGCAGTTCGGGCGCTTTGCCATCGATAACCAGTTTCAGTTTCCAACACAGGTTGTCTGCGTCCTGCATGCCGGAGTTTGCCCCCAGCGCCCCGAACGGGCTGACCTGATGGGCGCTGTCGCCTGCAAAAAGCACACGCCCTTGGCGGAAGCGCTCCATCCTGCGGCACTGGAAGGTGTAGATCGACACCCACTCCAACTCAAAATCAACGTCTTCGCCCAGCATTGCCTTGAGGCGAGGAATGACATTCTCGGGCCGTTTTTCACGTTCCCTGTCAATATCCCAACCCAATTGAAGATCAATCCGCCAGACATTGTCGGGTTGTTTTTGCATCAACGCCGACTGACCGCGATTGAAGGGCGGATCGAACCAGAACAGACGCTCTGAGGGGAAATCGGCTTCCATCACCACATCTGCGATCAGGAAGTTGTCTTCGAAGATTTGCCCTTCGAAATCCAGCCCAAGCATCCGTCGCGTGGGCGAACTTGCCCCATCGCAGGCAATCAGCCATTCAGCCTCGATGTTATACGGGCCTTCGGGTGTTACGACCTCAAGCGTGACATGGCTGTCATGCGTTCCGATGGCTTCGACCTTGTTGCGTCCACGAATTTCGATCGGCGCGCCGTTGGCCTGCAACTCTCGCACGCGCTCAACAAGAGCCATTTCAAAATAGTATTGTTGCAGGTTTATGAAAGCCGGATGTGCATATCCGGTATCCGGTTGCAGATCGAACTCATAAATCTGACGGTCGTGGAAATAGATCTTGCCCTTATCCCATTGCACACCCTTGTCCACCATTGGCCGTACCGCGCCCAGACGATCGGCGATATCCAGCGTGCGTTGCGAGAAACAAATGGCGCGGCTGCCGAAACTGACCTTGTCATTGTCATCCAGCACCACGACCTCGACACCTTTCTGGGCAAGGTCAATCGCCGTGGCCAACCCGATCGGACCCGCACCGATCACGATTACCTTGTGGCGCACAGTGTTAACCGAGTCCTGATCTGGGCTGCGTTCATAAGCATAAGCCGGGACTTCGAAAATCTTGTTCATCGGCTCCCCCCCGATTTTCCGGCGCTGGTAGTGCGCAAAATCTTGGCAGCCTCTCGCCAGAGGTTTTGCCTATAATTTCATCGAAAAAGCCGCCGGAAAACGATCTGGATCAAATGCGGTGGAAATTCTCTAATCTTAAAAAATGTCTCAGATTCCAAGATGCGGCTAAGTCGCTTATGTGGAAAGAGTGCCGATGCTCCATATTCGATGAAGGCGCGCTTGCGGTAGCTGGCGCGCCTGGGGTGGGACTGGTAATTCCTGCATACTGTCCCCAGATGACACCCAGAGCGGACACTGGAAAAAAAATGACAAGCCCTAATGCCAGAACGGTAAAATCAATTGATCTAAGTGACTGGCTGGTGGAACGCGGTCTGGAAGGTGCCTCGAAAGAAGAGCTTCTGGACGGGTATTGCAACAAATTGTTGGATTTGGGTGTGCCACTGATGCGTTTTCATGCAGCGCAATCCGCGTTGCATCCGGTTTATGGGGGTACAGGGTTTAGCTGGTATCAGGGGCAGGGCGGTAGAACCGAGTCTTTTGAGTATTCTGACGAGCCTATAGAACAGTGGCGGCAAAGCCCGCTTTACGCAATCCTCAACGAGGATATCGAGGTCATCCGCGAACGTCTGATCGATCAAAACGAGGCCAGCCGCTTTCCGCTGCTGAACGACCTGCGCCAGATCGGGGCTACTGATTATTACGCCACCGGGGTCAATTTTGACGCCCCGACGCACAGTGAACCCAAAGCCGCAAAAAAGGCTGTGGACGGCGTGTTGATGTCGTGGACGTCTAACGCGCCCGATGGGTTCGCGGATACGGATCTGGACCTAATCAATGCAGCACTGCCGCATCTGGGGCTGGCGCTGAAATCTGCTGCAAGTGCGCGGGTGTCAAAGGACTTGATGCGGGTCTATCTGGGTCGGGACGCGGGGCGGCGGGTATTGTCGGGGGAAATCCGGCGTGGCTCGCTACAACAAATTGATGCCGTGATGTGGAACTTTGATCTGGAAGGTTTCACCAGCCTGTCCGAAGAGCTTCCGGGCAATGAAATCATCGACATGCTGAACGACTATCTGGCTGTGGCTGTCAGTGTCGTGCATGACCATGATGGCAATATTCTGAAATTCATGGGTGACGGGCTGATGGCGATGTTCGATGTCGGTGACATCGATGAGGACGCCCGCGCCGCCCTGAAGTCGGTGCCGGTTCTGCAGCAGCGGATAGAGGCGCTGAACGCCCAGCGTGAGGCCGCAGGTCTGCCGGTGGCCAGCTTTACCCTTGCCTTGCATGCGGGGGAAATTCTGTACGGCAATATCGGGTCGGAAACCCGGCTGGACTTCACAGTCATCGGCCCGGCAGTAAACCAGACCGCGCGGATTGCAGGCATGCACAGGTCGCTGGGGCAGCGCATCCTAATCTCGGATGACGTGGCACGCGCGGCCCAACCGTGCGCTCAGGAGCTGGTCTCGGTCGGGCGTTACATGCTTCGGGGTGTGCAGGAGCCAAAAGAGTTGTTTACGGTCTATAACGGCCGCTGATAACAGGTGGTAATCCTGACAGTTGCCAGGCTGTGCCTTCAACCTGATCTGGGGGCCCCTCAGCCCGGGCAGGGGAATGTCGGGTCAAGAAGATCTTAGAAATCAATCTCCACGCCCGGCAGGTTCAATTCTTTCATCATGTCGCGCAACTCTTGCCGGGCTGCGATGTTCGAGATGTTCAACTGTTTGACGCCGATATCCTTGAGATCCAGCAGTGTCAGGCCACGTGGGAACAGCTCGCGGAAGATGACCCGTTCGGAAAAGCCCGAGGCCACGCGGAAACCGATGCGCTGCGACAGCATCTCGATCGCGCGCTGCATCTTTTCCTTGTTCACCATACGCTGTGTGCCTACACGGTTGCGCACCACCACCCAGTCAATCGGTTTCAGCCCCGCCTGCGCACGCAACTGGCGCGCGTTCCAAACCATTTCTGAATAGACCGAGGGCCCAAGTATTTTTTCGCCCTTCGAGTCGATCCGCGCCAGCAAGTCAAAATCAATAAAGCTGTCGTTGAGCGGCGTGATCAGCGTGTCCGCCAGCGAATGAGCCACCTGGCTGAGACGGGTATGGGACCCGGGGCAGTCGATCAGGATAAAGTCGCTGTCGCTTTCCAGTTCGGACACAGCGGCGGACAGGCGATGGTCATAGATATTCTCGCCGGGTTTCAGCTTGGTCGCATCAATTTCGGGTAGGTCGTGGTGGCGGGGGCTCGGCAGGCTCAAGCCCGAGTTTTTCAGGAAATTGGCGCGGTTCTCAAAATACCGACCAAGGCTGCGCTGCCGTAGATCCAGATCCAGCGTGCTGACCTTGTGCCCCAATCGCGCCAACGCGGTGGCCACGTGCATGGAGACGGTCGATTTGCCTGCGCCGCCCTTCTCGTTCCCCACTACGATGATATGTGCCATGCCTGTATTCCCATGTCCTGCCGTGTTTATCCACACGTTGTTGTGAGCTACTATATGTTGTGGAAGCCGGGAAGGGAAGGACCTCAAGCAGTGAACTGAGGCTGTTAGTTGCAAAACCAAGGCCCGGAACCGGGTTTGGCTGCATGTATGACACACAGGCAGAGTTGTTTAATGCTGGCCGCAGGAGGGTGTAGCTGGAGCATCGGTTGGACCTTCTGGCGGCGGTCGCTCAGGAAATTGCCTCACTCGTGATGCTGATACGTCCTCAATTGGAGGTACGCCAGTGCCTCGGACCGGTTGCGCTTATCCCCCAAGGTAGACCCCGTCTTTAGGGCGATAAAACACCTTCTGGTCGTGCAACTTGCCCAGAAGTTCGTGAACCTGACGAAGCCTATCTTCGCGTTCAGTCCTGTTTTCTTCGGTTTCCTCCAACACCCCAAGCGACAAAGACGCTGCCGTATCTCGCAAGGCGGTTTCGATCAGGTCCATATCTGCGACGGAAAGTTCGAACATGTCATTGTAACTAGGCATCTTCAGGATCTCCGTGAGGCTGAGGGGATGTTCCAGGCCAGTGTAGCATCCGACGCACCATGGTGTCGCGATAGGATTGGACCAGAGTATCCGCGCCAGCATTCAAGGTCTGACCGGGAGCGGTGCATAAAAAAAGGCCGCCCAAGGGGACGGCCTTTCGCATGCAAACCAGGTCAGGCTTAGAAGCCCAGCCCCTCGTATTTCTTCTTGAACTTGGATACGCGGCCGCCGGCGTCCATCAGGCGGGACGAGCCACCAGTCCAGGCGGGGTGCGAAGAGGGGTCGATTTCAAGTGACAGAGTGTCACCTTCGCTGCCCCAGGTCGATTTCATCTGAACCACGGTGCCATCGGTCATTTTGACGTCGATGAAGTGGTAGTCGGGATGGATGTCTTTTTTCATCTTTCCGCTCCTTACGCCTCGGCGCCAGCCTTGGGCTTGTAGTTGGTAACCTCTGCGATACGCGCGGATTTACCACGGCGGGTGCGCAGGTAGTACAGTTTGGCGCGGCGAACTTTACCGCGGCGGACAACGGTGATGCTGTCGATGTTGGTCGAATGCAGCGGGAACACGCGCTCCACGCCTTCGCCAAACGAAATCTTGCGGACAGTGAACGAGCCGGCAATGCCATTGCCGCCTTTGCGCGCGATGCAGACACCTTCGTAGTTCTGCACACGGGTGCGCGATCCTTCGGTCACTTTAAAGCCGACACGAATGGTGTCACCGGCTTTGAAATCGGGGATGTCTTTCCCCAGGGCGGCAATCTGTTCCGCCTCAAGCTGTGCGATCAGGTCCATCGCAGTTACTCCTATATGCTCGTGGTTTGTCCACGAAGTTAAGCACGGCCTGAGAGCTCTTGGTCTTCTACCGGGTCCTGCGAACAGCCCGCCAGAGGTCAGATCGAATGTTCCTTTGGTTCGGTTCGCCCTGACGCGCCATGGCCGAAGAAAACCGGGCGCTGCGCCACGATGCAAACCAAAACACCGGAGTCGCGTCTCGCGGCACCGGATTGCGTTGCTTTACGGGCTTTGCGATCAGTGATCAAGACAAAAAAGCCACGTTTTTCAGGTTTGGGCGGTAGGATTGCGCCGTTAGGAATCTGACCCGTTGCCTTATTGGTCCGATCAGGCATTCTGGAAAGCAATTATAAGAGCAGACATTTAAAACAGGAACAGATCATGCGTTTAGCATTGATACTGACAGCTATCGCCTTTGCGGTGCTGTCCTGCGGTCGCGGCACCCCTCCGCCACAACAGGTCGAGGCCAAAGCGTTTCTGCGCACCACGTCCCCTGCAGTCATATACCCGGCCTTCGGTGACGCTGATCCGCACGACTGGGATGGGCGGCACCCCGGCTATTATCCGGTACACGGGTTGGACGTGTCGCGATGGCAGGGGCCAATCGACTGGCGCAAGGCCAAAGCCTCGGGTGTCAGTTTCGTGTTCATCAAAGCAACCGAGGGCGGCGACGTCGCCGATCCCATGTTCGATGACCATCGGCGTGGCGCACAGGCCGCTGGGGTGCCTTGGGGTGCATACCACTACTACTATTTTTGCCGCCCTGCGCATGAACAGGCGCGGTGGTTCATAAAGAACGTTCCCAAGGGCGCAGATCTGCCCCACGTGCTTGACATGGAATGGACGCCGCACTCCAAGACCTGCCGGTTACGCCCCGACGGGGCTAAGGTCCGGGCCGAAGCGAAGCGGTTCCTCGATATTCTCGAGCGTCACTACGGGCGTCGTCCGATTGTCTATACGACCGTGGATTTCCACGCTGACACAAATATCGACCGTCTACGTGGAACCGAATTCTGGCTGCGCTCTGTTGCGGGGCATCCGCGCAATGTCTACCCCAAGGCATCTTGGCGGTTCTGGCAATATACCGGCACCGGGCTGGTGCCGGGCGTGCAGGGCAGGGTGGATATTAACACGTTTAACGGACAGCCCGAGACTTGGGCGCGCTGGAAAGCGGGGGGCTAGCCCCGCGTTTTGAGGTAGTTTTCCCAAAGATCAGGCCGTCTTTCGCGGGTGATCTGTTCTGACATCTCGTGCCGCCACTCGGCGATGCGGCCATGATGACCGGACATCAGGATGTCAGGGATCGCGCGGCCCTTCCATTCGGCGGGGCGGGTGTATTGCGGATGCTCCAGCAGGCCCGAGGAAAAGCTTTCTTCTTCAGCCGAGGCCTGATTGCCCAGTACACCTGGGATCAGCCGCACCGTCGCGTCAATCAGTGCCTGGGCTGCGATCTCGCCACCGGTCATGACGAAATCCCCTAGCGAGACCTCCTGAACGCCGTAATGTTCCAGAACCCGTTCATCGACGCCTTCGAACCGGCCGCACAGCAGGGTCATACCATCACAGCGCGCGAGGTTTTGCATCATGCGCTGGTCCATCCGGCGACCACGCGGGCTGAGATAGATCAGCGGCCAGTTCCCCTGCACACCGCCCATAGTGTGTTCGATCGCTTCGCCCAAGACATCCGCGCGCAGCACCATGCCCGCGCCTCCGCCCGCAGGGGTGTCGTCCACGTTGCGATGCTTGCCGATGCCGAACTGGCGCAGATCGACGGTTTCCAGTTGCCACAGCCCCTCTTGCAACGCCTTGCCGGTCAGGCTTTCGCCAAGGACCCCGGGAAAGGCTGACGGGAACAGGGTAATGACCTTTGCTTTCCACACGCCGTGCAGGTCTGGTGTGGGGGTCAATAGCTCACGCGGTTTCAGGGTCGGGCGGATCGCCTTGCGACCGTGGGATTTGCCGGGCTTTTCTGTCATGTCGTGCCGATCAGCGCCTTTTTTGCGCGTTCAATTGTCGCCGTCTTTTGCGCGATCAGGGCGGCCTCGTCCAGACGGGAACGGTTCAGGTCCAGCAGTTCTTGCAGAACGTCTTCGGGCAGGCGGGTGTTGACCTTGGACGGCGGCACCAAAAGTCTGGCTTTGTCGCGCGGCAGATTCAAGAATTCGGCAAACGGCGTGCCAGTGCCAAAGCGCTGCAATTGCAAGTCTTCAAGCCAGCCTGTTGTTACGGTAACGGTGGGCAGCCTATCGCGGATTTGATCCACCGTGTGTTGCAGAGAGGGCAGATGATCCATGCGCAACCTGAACGTCTCAAAATCCAGCACTTGACGCATGCGTTGCAGATCATGCGCCCAAAGACTGCGCAACCAACTACCGCGCTGGCGCAAGGACAGGTAGATGGTGATCTGAACCTCTTGCCCGGCAAAGCGGTGACGGACCGCATCAACCAGACAAGCGGCAAGCTCTGGGGTGGCGGCATAACCCTGTTCGACATTGCGGCTGGGACGCAGGCCGGCAAAGTTTTCTTCGCTGACGATCAACCCGCGCCGGGTTGCGAAATCCAGCGTGTCGAAAAACGAGCGCAGCCGCGCGCCGAACTCGGACAGGGTGCCAACCGTACCATAGATGGAATGGCTGATCGCCGCTTGCGACAGGCCGGACTTTCGGGTGCGATAGGGCAGTGCCAGCGAAAAATGCGGCCAGATGAGTTCACGATTGTCGTAGAGGAACGATTGCGCCGCAGTGGTGCCGGTTTTGTGCAGCCCCAAATGCAGCAAAACCCGCCGCATCAGATCAGCCCTTCTGGCGGGTCGGCGATGATGCGGCCCTTGTCCAGATCGACGGTTGGTACGGCGTCACGCGTGAAGGGCAACAATACGGTGGCTTTCATACCCGGCCCATGCAACTCCAGCAGATCCGCCGCGCCATGGTTCTGCACCGATTTAACCCTGCCCAACAGGGTGCCGCCAGTGTCATAAACCTCAAGCCCGATCAGGTCGGTGTGATAGAATTCGTCATCCGGCAGCGATGGCAATTGCGCGCGACGTGCGAACAAGCGCAACCCTTTGAGGGCGTCAGCCTCTTCTTTGGTTTCAACACCGCCCATCCGAGCGGCAAAGCCGTTCTTGATCGGGCGGGTCAGTACCAGAGGGTAGCGTTCGGCCCCGCTTTCATCCGTCAGGGGCGAATAGGCTTCGATATCCTCCGGGATCGCGCAATAGCTTTTAAGACGTACTTCGCCGCGCACACCGTAAGAGCCCGCAATGCTGCCAACGCAAATCAGATCACTCATTTGGCTTATCCACTGTCACACATAGCCCATCTTGCCAATCACCGCGCACCTCGCATGCTTCACGTTGGTTCGAGCGTTCAAAGAACACGCCCATAATAAATGCGATCATCAGCAGTATGGGAAGTCGAATAAGGCCGAACATCCTCAACGCACCTCAATCGGCAGCGCGTCTTCCCGGTCTTCCCAGCCGACACGTTCCAGTTCCGGCGTGTCGGAAAAGTCTTCGGTCCAGCCGATGCAGAAATAGCCAATAAGGTGCCAGCTATCGGCTACGCGCAGGTCACGCGCCAACTGTTCGGGGTTCAGAATGGACACCCAGCCAAGCCCCAGCCCCTCTGCCCGAAGGGCGAGCCAGAACAGAGTTACGGCACAAACGACTGAGTAATGCCGCATCTGGGGCATGGTTCCGGCACCCAAGCGCTGCCCCTTGTCAGTGGCATCGTCGCAGAAGACTGCCAGCTGCACCGGTGCTTCTTGCATGCCAGATAGCTTCAATTGGCTGTAAAGTTTTGCTTTTTCGCCTGAATACCCATCCAAAGCCTGCGCGTTTGCGGTTTGGAAGTTTTCAAGCGCCGCAGCACGAGCGTTAGGGCTATCGACGCGAATAACGCGCCACGGCTCGCTGAGACCTACGGACGGGGCCAGCCGAAACGTGTCGAGGCAGCGCATCAGCACGGCCTCGTCCACGGGATCGGTGCGGAACCGGCGCACGTCGCGCCGGAGCCGCATCAACAGATTGAACTGCGTACGGAAATCGTCGGTAAAAGCCTGACCCTGCACGCGCCCGCCTGTTTATTCTTCTGCCGCTGCTTCTTCAGCAGGTGTAGCCGCCGCTTCGGCAGCTTCAGCAGCCTTGGCAGCTTTCTCTTCAGCGCGTTCCTGCGCCTTCTTGCCTGGGGTGCCTTTCTGCGGGTTGTTACGCTCGGCCTTGTCGCGGGTGCCGGCGGCTTCCAGCATACGTGCGATCCGGTCGGTCGGCTGTGCGCCTTGATCCAGCCAATACTGAATGCGCTCCATGTCCATTTTCACGCGCTCTTCGCTGTCTTTCGGCAGCAGCGGATTGTAAACGCCAAGTTTCTCGATGAAACGGCCGTCGCGCGGCATGCGGCTGTCCGCCGCTACGATGCGATAGAAAGGACGCTTTTTCGAGCCGCCGCGGGCGAGACGAATTTTCATTGCCATGGTGGTATCTCCTTTGAATGGCGTGACCGGTCGCGGACCGGGTATTCTTGGTATTCGTGGAAACGCGGGTTATTCCTGATGTTTCCGGTGGTGTCGGATGACTTCCTGAATGATGAAATTCAGGAAAGCTTTGGCGAAATCAGGGTCCAGATCGGCCTGTTTCGCCAGGTCTTCTAACCGAGCGATCTGCGCAGCCTCGCGCGTGGGATCGGACGGGGGAAGGTCGTGTTCGGCCTTGAGCTTGCCTACAGCCTGCGTGTGCTTGAACCGCTCGCCCAGTGTATAGACAAGGATCGCGTCCAGCCGGTCAATGCTTTCGCGGTGGTCTTTCAACAGCGTGGCAGCCTGTGTCACGGGGTTGGTCATTGGCCGGTCCTCTCAGAGGTCAAAGCAGGTTCGAGAATGTCGATCTTGGGATGCCGCCAGACTTGGCAGGGCTTGCCTACAACTTCGCCTTCGCGTTCGTAGGTTGCGCCCAGCCGCTCGGCCAAAGTACGCGAACGGTCATTAGAGTGCGCGATATAGCTGATCACGCCATTCAGACCCTGAATGCGCGCGGCATAGTTCCGAGCAGCGATTGCTGCCTCGAACGCCAACCCCTTTCCTTCGGCCTCATCCATTACGGTCCAGCCGATCTCGGGCTCATCCCAACCCGGAACATCAATAATGCCGGCCCAGCCTGCAAAGGCTCCGGTTGCCTTGTCGCTCAGGTGCCACAATCCATAACCCTTCAGCATCCAATGCCCCAGGCGACGGCTAAGCGAGCCCCACGCCTCGGCCGGGTTTAGTGGCCCACCGACAATATGGCTGCGTTCGGACGCGTAAAACGCAGTCATACGCGGCAGGTCATCCGCATGAGGTGCCCGCAGGATCAAACGTTCGGTTTCAATGATCGGGATGGTGAACGTGGTCATGCGTATGCCTCGATCCCGCCATTCACCAGATCGGCCGGGGAAGGGTGCCGCCAGATTTCCGACTTACCAAACTTCGGATGGTCAAAGTGATATTCGAACTGCGCACCCAAACGCTGTGCCACGGCCTTGCTGGCGTTGTTGTCCGGGTCAATCAGCGAAATTGCCGTGTCCCATCCCAACACATCATAGGCATAGGTGCGTGCTGCCAGAGCCGCCTCGGTCGCATAGCCCTTGCCCGTGGCATGGTTCATCAGTGTCCAGCCGATTTCGGGTTCAGGCCAGCCCTCTGGGTACCACAGACCGACATGGCCTACATAGGTGCCGGTTTCCTTTTCCTCGACGCCCCAGAACCCATAGCCGCGCAAAGCCCAGTGACCCAGCAGCGTGGCAATTGCCCGCCAAGTCTCATCCCGGCGCAGAGGTCCGCCGACAAAACGCGAGGTCTCGCTGGCAAAGAACTCTGCCTCGGTGTCCAGATCAGCCTCGGACGGCGCGCGCAGGATCAGGCGCTCGGTCTCAAGCTGGGGGATATGAGGGGTGAGGGCGTGCATTTACTTTTTCTTGCCGAACCCGCTGAGGCCCGGAGGCAGTCCCATGCCACCGCCCATGCCGGGCAGTCCGCCGGGCATCTTGCCACCCATCGCCTTGGCTGCCTGTTCCAAAGCCTTGGGGTCCATACCTGCGGCCATTTCTTCAGGGCTGGGGCCGCCCTTGCCGAACATGCCTTTCATGGCCTGTTTCAGCATCTTGCCTTTGCCCATCTTACCCATCTTCTTCATCATATCCGACATCTGCCGGTGCATCTTGATCAGCTTGTTGAGGTCGCTAACTTCCATGCCCGAACCCGCCGCGATCCGTTTTTTTCGGCTTGCTTGCAGCAGTTGCGGGTTGGCGCGTTCTTTCTTGGTCATGGACTGGATCATGGCGATCTGCTGGCGCAGGATCTTGTCATCCAGACCCGCCTGATCCATCTGCTTGGCCATCTTGCCCATGCCCGGCATCATGCCCATCATGCCCTGCATGCCGCCCATCTGGATCATCTGCTCCAGCTGCATTTTCAGGTCGTTCATGTTGAACTGACCCTTGACCATGCGCTTCATCATGCGCTCGGTCTGTTCCATCTCCATCGTTTCCTGGGCCTTTTCGACCAGGGCAACGATGTCGCCCATACCCAGAATACGACCGGCGATCCGGTCCGGCTCGAAGGTTTCGAGCGCATCCATCTTCTCGCCCAGACCGACAAAGCGGATCGGCTTGCCGGTGACCGCACGCATCGAGAGCGCTGCACCGCCGCGCCCGTCACCGTCCATCCGGGTCAGAACCACGCCTGAGATGCCGACCTTGGCATCGAAGTCCTCGGCGACTTCAACCGCGACTTGACCGGTCAGGCCGTCAACCACCAGCAGGGTTTCGCGTGGGTCGACCACGTTGCGGACCTGCTCAACCTCGTCCATCAGGACTTCGTCGATATGCAGACGGCCCGCGGTGTCGAGCATGTAGACGTCGTAACCGCCCAGCGTCGCCTGCTGTTTGGCGCGTTTGGCGATATCGACCGGTTTCTGGCCGGGAACGATCGGTAGCGTATCGACGCCGACCTGAGTGCCCAACACAGCAAGCTGATCCATCGCCGCCGGGCGGTAGACGTCGAGCGAGGCCATCAGGACCTTCTTGCCCTCTTTCTCTTTCAGGCGCTTGGCGAGCTTGCCGGTTGTGGTCGTTTTACCCGAGCCTTGCAGACCGACCATGAGGATCGGGGCAGGCGGGTTGTCGATCTTCAGCTTGCCGGGGTCTTCTTCCCCACGCAGCACGTCAACCAGCGCGTCATGCACGATCTTGACGACCTGCTGGCCGGGAGTGATAGACTTAGTGACAGCCTGACCAGTGGCCTGATCCTGAACCTTCTTGACGAATTCGCGCGCAACCGGCAGCGAGACGTCGGCCTCAAGCAGGGCAACGCGAACTTCGCGCAGGGCGGTTTTGACGTCTTCCTCGGACAGCGCGCCTTGTTTCGTCAGCCGGTCAAAGACGCCAGAGAGGCGTTCGGATAGATTTTCAAACATGCCTTCGGCCTCCTATGCCGGTTTAGATGTGGCATCCCCTAAGTAGGAAACGCCGGTTAAATGCACAATTGCCCCCTCCCACTGAATTAGACGTGGGGGTAATGCCAAATGGCATTGCCCCCACGGGCGAAACTCGCTGGTGGGGGGCGATCCCTGAACGACTCAAGGGACCGGAAGATCAGACGCTTCCGGATGTTTGGATGGGGCTTTAGGCGGGATCGGTGTCAGAGTCAACCATGTGCGCTGCAGCCTGCTTGCATCGCGGCCGCGTATTCGTCATGACGACCGGAACGCGCAGGAGGTTCCCATGGACGCATCATCGAATTTTCAGGATACATTGCCGCTCAGTTCGGATGCGCTGCTGGCGCAGTTGGACAGCTGGGGGCTGGGATATCGCCTGCATACCCATGTTCCACTGCGCACAGTTGAAGAGTCGAAGTCTGTCGAAGATCAGTTTATGGTACCGGGCGAAAATGCCCTGCGCCTTAAGAACCTGTACTTGCGAGACAAGAAAAAGCGGAACTACCTCGTGACATTGGAGCAGAGCCGCGAGATTGATCTTAAGGCGCTGGGTGCGGAGCTCGGGGTGGGCAATCTATCGTTTGGTTCGGCGGATCGGTTGATGCAGAACCTTGGCATTCGTCCCGGCGCGGTCAGCCCGCTTGCAATGATCAACGGGGTGCAAAACAACGTCAGCTTCTTCATGGACGAGGCAGCGCAGCAGGCGGATGTCATTTACATGCACCCTCTGGTCAATGACCGCACGGTGGCAATGGCGCGCACAGACCTGATGGCATTTTTCGACAAGATCGGCTGCGACGTTCGCTGGCTGCATTGATCAACCCTCAAGCGCTTCTTTCAGAGCGGCTGCGACATGAGCCGCCGATGGATTGACGAAAAGATGCCCGTCAGCCTCGAAAACCGGTTCGTCCAGATGATGCGGAAACGCCAGCGGCAATTCTGTGCAGGCTAGCAGAATGGCGGTTTCCGGCTCTGCATGTCTGTTGCAATAGGCCAGCAGCCTGTCGTGCGCAGCCGCTGAAGCACCGCCATAGAACTCGCTGTCGATCATGGCCTGCATTTCGGCGATCTCGGCTGCGGGTAAGCGATCATTGGCTGTAATGCCCTCTTGGGCCAGTTGGTCGGCGTAGTCGGTCGCCTGCATGGTGACGGTTGTTCCCAAGACCAGCGCTTCGGACGCGCCCGTTGCGGCAGTTTCTCGGGCCGTGGCGTCGAAGATGCTGAGGATCGGCATCGAGACACCCTGCCTGATCGCATGTAGCCTGGCATGCGGGGTGTTTGAGGCGATTATTCCAAAATCACATCCGGCACGTTCCAGTGTCAGCAATGCGTCGCGAAAGACGGCGTCAAACCCGGCCCAGCTGCCCTCATCCCCGGCCACGCCGCGCAACGCGCGGGTTTTGGCTTGTGTTACAGACTCGATGGTCATCGGCGGGACAGGCAGCGGAGACCCATGCCCGCGTTCGGCAAAGTACCGGCCTGCGCCCTGGGCAATTGCCCGATAGTAATCCAGGGTAGAGGCCCAGCCCACGCCGCCCAGAATGCCAATTTTCTTCATGATAAACGCCCAGCCTGCGAATTCTGTTTCAGACGCAGACTGGACGTTTCCCGGCGCAAAGGCCAGATTTCGTTTAGGCGGCCAGCTCGGTCACGGCCTTTTGGGCGTTGCTCAGCGCGGCCTCGGCGTCGATGGCCATCGAGTCGGCGGCGACAATGTCAACATCGGTGATACCGATGAAGCCCAGCATGTGACGGACGTAGCCGGTGGCAAAGTCGATCTCGGACCCGACCGCCGTACCGCCCGACGCAATTGCGAGAACCACGCGCTTGTCCTCTAAAAGACCTTTGGGGCCATTCTCGGTGTACGAAAACGTAACGCCTGCGCGAGCGACCAGATCAATCCAGGCTTTGAACGCCGCGGGAACGGAAAAATTATAGATGGGCAAGCCAATGACGATGGTGTCGGCGTCTTGAAGCTCATTCACCAAGCTATCGGACAAAGCCAGTTGGTCGTGTTGCGCATCGCTGCGTTGATCCGCTGGCGTGAAGTTGGCGTTGATCCATTCTTCGGTCAACAGGGGCAGCGGCTTTGCCAGATCGCGGCGGATGATGCGGCCGGCACCCAGATGCTTGACGATACGGTCAGATAGGTCACGGCTTGCGGAACCTTCGCGGCGGGCAGAAGCGTCGATATGAAGGATTGTTTTGGTCATGTCTTCGATCCTTAGGTTTATGAAATTTATTCTGGGGTCGTATATGAATATTGCGTGACCGAACAAAAGTCGGATATATCAACAGGTATTGTTGGAAATTGCACAGTATTGGTGATGATGTGGACAATTGGGATGAAGTGAGAACCGCGTACCAAGTGGCCCGCATGGGTACCGTCAGCGGCGCGGCCGAGGTTCTGGGCGTTCATCACGCTACCGTTATCCGCCATATCGACTCGATCGAGGCGCGGTTGGGCGTTAAGCTATTTCAGCGGCACGCCCGTGGTTACACGCCCACCGAAGCTGGTGAGGATCTGCTGCGCGTGGCGCAAGCGACCGAGGATCAGTTCAACCAACTTGTTGGACGGATGAAAGGGCGCGGCGACGATGTTGCCGGTGAGCTGGTCGTGACTTCGCTGTCTTCGCTGGCGCCTTTGGTCGTACCGGTGCTGAGCGAGTTTCAGAAGCTGCACCCAAGTGTCATCGTGCGCTATCTGACAGGTGATCGGCTGTTCCGCCTGGAATATGGCGAGGCACATGTGGCGATCCGCGCCGGGGCTGCACCGGATCAGCCGGACAACGTTGTTCAACCGTTCTGGACCCAGCAGATGGGGCTTTATGCCAGCGAAGACTATGTCGCGCGGCACGGTATTCCGTCGGGTATCGAAGATTTCGCGAACCACCACTTTGTTGGAAATGACGATGAAAACAATCGGGCCCCGTTTTCACTCTGGCTGCGCGAAAATGTGCCAGAGAAAGCGATTACCTTCCGATGCTCGAACAACTTTACGATGCGGCAGGCGGTGTTGGCCGGGGCCGGGATCGGGTTCATGGAGCGATGGGAAGCTGCACGTAGTCCCGATTTGCAGGAGGTAATAGACAGTTTGCCTGAATGGTCAGGTAAGCTGTGGCTGGTGACGCATGTCGACCTGCATCGGACCACAAAGGTGCAGGCGTTCCTGACATTCCTGAAAACCCGCGTGAAAGAGTGGGTGGTGTGACACCTCAAGCCCAGGGCCATCTGGCGATGCTGGTCTTTTCGGCGCTGGTTGCCGGCAGCTTTTCGCTTGGGTCATTGATCGCCAACCAGATCGCGCCCGAGGCGATCACCGCAGCGCGGTTCCTGATCGCCTCGGTTGTGATTGGGGTGGCTGCCGGGATGACCACTGGTCTGCCCCGCATTGCGGCAAAGGCACCGTGGCGATACGTGGTGCTTGGCGGTCTGTTTGCCAGTTACTTCGTGCTGATGTTCCACGGATTGAAAACCGCGCCACCCGTCAGTGCGGCGGCTGTTTTCACGTTAACTCCGGTGCTGTCCGCCGTGGCGGGGTGGGTGCTGCTGCGGCAAATCACGACACCAAGGATGGCTTTGGCATTGACCGTTGGCGCGGTTGGTGCGCTTTGGGTCATTTTCCGTGCAGATTGGCAGGCGTTTGTAGCGTTTGAGATCGGCGGCGGAGAGATCATCTATTTCTGGGGCTGTGTGGCCCATGCGATCTATACGCCGATGGTGCGCAAACTGAACAGAGGTGAACCGGCTGTCGTATTTACCTTTGGAACGCTGGTCGCGGGGTGTGTGTTGCTTACCCTTTATGGCTGGTCCGATATACGGGCGACCGATTGGACAAACCTGCCATTGATCGTCTGGGTCGGTCTTTTGTACGTCTCGATCTTTGCCACGGCGGTCAGTTTTGTATTGGTTCAGTTCGCGGCATTGCGCTTGCCTTCTGCAAAGGTGATGGCTTACACCTACCTGACGCCCAGTTGGGTGATCCTGTGGGAGGTCGGCCTGGGTCAGCAGTGGCCAACCTTGATTGTTTTCGTTGGGGCGCTTCTGACCGTTATCGCGCTTGTTCTGCTGTTGAAGTCCCACGATCAACCAAGGGCCGCAGCAGAGCCGGTGCAGGATTAGACCCTACCGTTGAGACAGATCAAGGTCGCCTTTGGCAAAGTCCCTTAGTTCAGGGGCAAGGAGGATTTCGCTATGTACGCCCATATCATGTTCCCTGTTGACCTGCATCTGCCGCCCGAAGTTCGCAAGGCGGCCGATGTCGCGGCTGAAGTTGCAAAATGGCAGGGCGCCAAGATTACTCTTGTCACCGTGACCGGCACACAGCCCGGTGATCCTGCCCTGACGGACACGGCGATAAGCGAAGCGTTGAACGCGTTTGCGGACCAGCTCGCTGAAAGTAGCGGAACCGACGTTGACTTTCGCAACATCCATTCGGTCGATGTTGCGGTTGAGGTGGACGGTGACCTAAAGCGCACCGCCGAGGAAATCGGTGCTGACCTTATTGTTGTCGGAACCCACGCCCCGCGGATCACCGACTATATCTTTTCAAGCCACGCAGGGTATCTGGCCAATCATGCCAGCGTTTCAGTCTTCGTGGTGCGTTGATTGGGGCTAGGGGTCGTCAGAGGCGGGCAGCTCGATTTCAAGAAACCGTTCGAACGCGTCCAGATTGACCGGTTCGAATTGCCCGAACCCCTGCATCCAGACCGAGGCCGCGCGCAGGGCGTCAGGCTCCAGCTTGCACCATTTCACACGGCCTCGTTTTTCCTGAGAGATCAGCCCGGCCTTGGTCAGGATCACCAGATGTTTCGAGATTGCCGCCAGCGACATCTCGAACGGCTCGGCCACGTCTGTGACGGCCATGTCATCCTCAAGCAGCATCGCGAGGATGGCGCGGCGCGTAGGGTCGGCGAGGGCCGCAAACACGGTGTCGAGATCATTGGACATGCAACCGCTGAACCACAGCGCCCCGGTTTGGTCAACCATTTGGTTGAATATGCTGAATCCTGTCTTTCAGGCGTTACCCCTGCGGCTGATCGAATTCACGATTGGGCGGCAGTGCAATAAAACATATTAAAATCAGTTTGTTAACCTGCGGCATTTCCGACCTTTAAGGCCGTTGACTCTGTTCGTCTTGCCCCTTAGCACCTAGCTCAAGACTGTGCGAGGAAAGCGCCCGTGACTGATGATGACCAAAAGCAGCGCCTGACGCAGCTGGAGGCCAAGATCGACGCGGCGAAAAAGGCCAAAAAGCCCGAGACCCGCGCAGACAGTGACATATCCGGGGGCGAGCTTGCCTGGCGGATGGTCATCGAAATGGTATCCGGTCTGGGGATCGGATTTGGCATCGGATACGGGCTGGACAGCCTGCTCGGGACGATCCCGATCTTTCTGGTGCTGTTTACATTGCTGGGCCTTGTCGCCGGGGTGAAGGTTATGCTCCGCAGCGCCAAAGAGGTTCAAGAGAAACAAGCGGCGGCGACGGCCGCCGAAAAGGACGAGAGGGACTGAACGTGGCAACTGAGACCACCGCAGCAGAGGGCAGCAGCCTGGTTTTCCACCCGATGGATCAGTTCATCGTTAAGCCGTTGTTCGGTGACGGTGCGGTGGGCATGTTCACGATCACCAACGTGACGCTATGGCTGTTCCTGGCGATTGTGGCCATCGTGCTGCTGTTGATCTGGCCGACCTCAAAGCGCGCGATTGTTCCGACCCGGATGCAGTCGGTGGCTGAACTGGCCTATGGCTTCATCTATAAAATGCTGGAAGACATCTGCGGCAAAGAGGGTGTCAAGTACTTCCCTTATGTCATGACCCTGTTCATGTTCATCGTCTGCGCGAACTTCCTGGGCATGATCCCCATGTCCTTCACCACCACATCGCATTTCGCTGTGACCATCCCGCTTGCACTGGCCGTGTTCCTGACCGTGACGGTTCTGGGCTTTGTCAAAAACGGCGCTGGTTTCCTCAGCCTGTTCTGGGTGTCGAGCGCGCCTCTGGCGCTGCGCCCTATCCTGGCGATCATCGAGCTGATTTCGTACTTTGTACGTCCTGTGAGCCACTCCATCCGTCTTGCTGGTAACGTCATGGCAGGCCACGCGGTTATTAAGGTGTTCGCAGGCTTTGCCGCGGTGGCCGTGATTTCGCCGGTGTCTGTTCTGGCGATCACCGCAATGTATGGCCTTGAGGTCCTCGTGTCCTTCATTCAGGCCTACGTTTTCACCATTCTGACCTGTGTTTACCTGAAGGACGCTCTGCATCCGCATCACTGATCAGGGGCGACCCTGAGCACAGCAACGATAACCCAACATCGAAACTTCCAATTCGTAAGGAGATACATCATGGAAGGCGATCTCGCACACATCGGCGCAGGCCTGGCAGCAATCGGTTCCGGCGCAGCCGCAATCGGGGTGGGCAACGTAGCAGGCAACTTCCTGGCCGGCGCCCTGCGCAACCCTTCGGCTGCTGCGTCGCAGACCGCAACCCTTTTCATCGGTATCGCGTTTGCAGAAGCTCTGGGGATCTTCGCATTCCTGGTCTCGCTGCTGCTGATGTTCGCCGTCTAATCTGCGGAACCTGATCCTTACGCGCAGGTGGGTCCAAGCCATAGCGGCCCACCTGTTGTAAAGACAACGTTCCGACGGAGGACATCATGGCGACAGAACCCGTACACGAAGAAGTAGCTGGCTCGTGCGTCGACGCTGGTGGCTCTGCCATCGGGATGCCGCAGCTCTGCTTCGAATGGTTCCCCAACCAGATTTTCTGGCTGGTCATCACGCTGGTCGTCATCTTTCTGGTCCTGTCCCGCGTGGCCTTGCCCCGCATCGCGGCAATCCTGGCCGAGCGCAAAGGGACCATTACAAATGACCTGGCTGCGGCCGAAGATCTGAAGGCCAAGGCGGTCGAGGCCGAAGAGGCCTATAACAAGGCGCTGGCCGATGCCCGTTCTGAGGCTCAGCGTATCGCAGCGGAAGCCCGCGCTGAAATCCAGTCTGGTCTGGATGACGCGATTGCCAAGGCGGATGCGGAAATCGCTGCAAAGGCGGCTGAATCGGAGAAGGCAATTGCCGAAATCCGTGCCGGGGCGCTGGAAAGCATTCAAGTGGTTGCCAAAGATACGGCGGCTGAACTGGTCACTGTACTGGGCGGCGAGGCAGATGCCAAAGCCATCGACAGTGCCGTTGACGCGCAGATGAAAGGATAAGTTACATGCGGAACACTCTTGCCCTTATCCTGACCTTTGGCGCAGCCAGTCCGGCATTGGCAGCCAAAGGCCCGTTCTTCTCGCTTGGCAACACCGACTTTGTCGTTCTTATGGGCTTCATCGTCTTCATTGCGGTCCTGTTCTATTTCAAGGTACCGGGTATGATCGGCGGTGCGCTGGACAAACGTGCCGAAGGCATCAAGTCCGAACTAGACGAAGCCCGCGCCCTGCATGAAGAGGCCCGCAGCCTGTTGGCGTCCTACGAGCGCAAACAGCGCGAAGTTCAGTCTCAGGCAGATGCCATTGTGGCGGCCGCGAAAGACGATGCTGTTCTGGCGGCCGAGCAGGCCAAGGCCGATCTGGAAAGGTCCATCGCACGCCGTTTGGCCGCTGCACAGGATCAGATCGCGTCAGCCGAAGCCTCGGCTGTGAAGGAAGTGCGCGATCAGGCTGTCACCGTGGCTGTTTCGGCAGCAAACGCGGTGTTGGCAAAGCAGATGACGGCAGCGCAGGCGAACAAATTGATCGACGAGTCCATCGAGGATGTAAGCGAAAAACTGCATTGATAAATCAGTGCAAAGTGAGGCGTGCCACAGTGTTTCAGGGACGCTTTGCATGGCTTGATCGAATTCGAAACAGGCGAGGGTGCATGCATCCTCGCCTTTTACTATCGGTTTGATTGTTTTTTTGAAATAGTTTACCACCTAAGCGGTTATTCTCGATATAGAGCGAAACATGCCTGAGTTGCCGCGGATCAGCCTCGTGATCCCTAATCTGAATTGCGCTAAGTTCATTGAACGCACGATAAGGTCAGTCCTTGATCAGAATTATCCCAATCTCGAACTGATCCTGTCCGATGGCGGCAGCACGGATGGATCACTCGAAATCATTGAAAAATATCGACCCCATTTCTCGCACATGATTTCTGAGCCGGATTCCGGTCAGGCCAATGCGTTAAACAAGGGTTTTGCCTTCGCGACCGGTGAAATCTTGGGGTGGATCAATTCTGATGATATCTTGCTGCCCGATAGCTTGTCGCTTGTCGGATCACTGTTCACGCTCAACCATAAGACGGAATGGTTGACCGGACGATTGACCGTTATTGACGAGAACGACCAGGTCCAGTGTGCCGTACGCCCTCGACCCCTGACACGCGAGCGGTTATTGGCGGCCGACTATCAGTGGATACAGCAGGAATCGACCTTTTGGCGGCGCAGTCTTTGGACGCGCGCGGGTGGTTATTTGGACGAATCCCTGAGTCTTGCCGTAGATGGCGAGCTTTGGTTGCGCTTCTCACGGTATGCCCAACTAACGTCGGTTTACAAACAAATCGGCGCGTTTCGGATTCGCAGGGGACAAAGGTCCGAAGCGATTGATGAATACCACGCTGAGATGCTGAAAGTCATCGACCGCGAACGACGGAATGCAACGGGAACGAATGACTTGACCAAGGCGATTTTGGATGCGCCCCTTCAACTGCGCCAACGCAAAGAGGCCGAAGCGACCTTTCCGGGCTTAACGAAACGTGATCCTAAGCCGTTCAAGCGGCCCAAACTCTGGAAACATGCGCTTTTGCGCCGAATGCATCATATCTAAGGGGCCGCAAAACTAGCGGTTCCCAATCTCATGGTGCAGGCGCTGTCGTGCTATGGCTTCGTTGCGTTCGGCTTTTTGGTGATCTTCCATGCAGCGCTGAACATAGTCCAAATGTCGGTGGATTGCGCTGCGCGCACCTTCTGGGTCTCGGGCTTGGAGGGCCGTGTTAATGTCGCAATGCTGATCCAGAATTGCGCTGCGCGTTGTGTGTTGCTGAAACATCATTTGGCGATTGTAGAACACGCCTTGTTGCAGCAGGTCGAACATGGACCGCATCATGTGCAGCATTACGACGTTGTGACTGGCCTCAATAATGGCCATGTGGAACTGGGCATCCAGCCGGGCTTCATCTTCGGTTGCATTGCGCTCATGCGCTGCCTGCATTTTGTCGAAAATCGCCTGTACAACCTTCAAATCGCTGTCCGAACCCAGCCGTGCGGCGCGCGCGGCAGCCAGCCCTTCCATGTCCCGCCGGAATGAAAGATAGTCGAACACCGCCTCGTCATGACTACCGAACAGGCGGACCAATGCCGGAGAAAAGGCTGACCCCAAAACCTCGGCCACATAGATGCCGGACCCAGCCTTTGCGGTAAGTAGCCCTTGGCCCTGAAGGTCCGAGATCGCCTCTCGCAATGACGGGCGCGAGACGCCCAGCCGGTCGGCCAGTTCGCGTTCGGCCGGTAAGCGCTCACCCGGTCGCAGGATGCCACGCAGGATCAGCAGCTCGATCTGTTTCACCACTGCGATAGACAACTTTTCGGTCTGGACTTTTTGAAAGGGCATGCGGGGTTATCTCAATTTGGTTAGATTACTTGACCACGTATCGTTTGCCAGCTCAAGACACCGCATACCCCTTGCAGAAAGAAGGTCAGAATTGTTGACATTTATGGGTGACGACCTAGGCTGACGATGTGAGAACGGAGGAGACTCATGTCGACAAAAGACCTGTTCGCCACCCGGACATCGCGAATGAAGGCGTCCGAGATACGCGAGCTGCTCAAGCTGCTGGACCAGCCTGACATCATTTCATTTGCGGGCGGCATTCCGGACCCGGCCCTGTTTCCGACGGACGAGTTTGCCGCAGCCTTCCAGCGCGCGCTTGCGCCTGACAGTCGGGCCCTGGCGCTGCAATACTCTGTCAGCGAGGGGTATCTTCCATTACGCGAATGGCTGGTCGATCACATGCGGCAGATCGGGGTTGAGTGTGGCATCGACAACGTCCTGATCACCTCAGGGTCGCAACAGGCGCTGGATTACCTTGGTAAATTGTATTTGTCTCCAAGGGATACTGCGCTGGTTGGGTGGCCCACCTATCTAGGCGCGCTGGCCGCTTTTAACGCTTATGAACCACGCTTTGACCGGCTTCACATAAGTGGTAATCGGGGGGCGTCTGAATATGCCGCCGCAGCGGGCGAAGGCGCGGTGAAATTCGCCTATCTGTCACCTGATTTCGCCAACCCAACCGGAGAGACCGTAGACCCGCGCGGTCGCGAAGATCTGCTGGATTTGGCAGACGATTTGAACTGCGCGGTGATTGAAGACGGAGCCTATCAGGCGCTGCGATACGACGGTGAACCGATCCCGCCGGTGTTGGCGCTGGAATTGGCACGCAAAGGTTCGATAGAAGACTGCCGGACTGTGTACTGTGGCAGTTTCTCGAAAACCCTATCGCCCGGATTGCGCGTGGGGTGGGTTGTGGCTGCGAAGCCCGTCATCTCACAACTGGTGTTGATGAAACAAGCCGCAAATCTGCACTCGGCCACGATCAACCAGATGGCGATCAACGACGTGGCGCGTGCTTGCTTTGACACGCATATCCCCAAGCTGCGCCGCGTCTATGGCGCACGTCGTGACACAATGCTGGGCGCGCTGCAGCGGCACATGCCGGACGGAGTGGAGTGGACCCGACCCGAGGGCGGCATGTTCATCTGGGTGACCCTTCCCAAAGGCGTAAACGGGGCCGATCTGTTAGAAAAAGCGCTTGAAACGGTCAAGGTGGCTTTTGTTCCCGGCCAGGCATTTTTCCCGGACGCCACCGGGTCCAATACGATCCGACTGAGCTTTTCGAACTCGGATGAGGATACGATCCGTGATGGCATTCGCCGGTTGGGGGACGTCTTGTGGGTCTGAGTACTGGAAAGGATCTGTTAACCAAATTGCGGCAAAGCTGTTGGCATGATCCGCTTTCTGTTCCTCCTGTTGGTGCTGGCCGGGTGTTCGGCTGGCACCCCTTTTTTCCGTGACATACCAGCCACCCGCATCGCGGTGAATGGCAGTGTCTTTGATGTGCGTGTGCGCGGATATCTGGCTGAGGCCGTGCGGATCAACACCCAATATGCACCGCGCCTTGGTCCGATCCGGGACAGGGCCGGATTGGCAATGGCGCAGGTTTCTGGCTGTCCCATTCTGGACGTGCTTGGGGATGCCGCGGTAACGGTCGGTGTGTTGGGGTGTGATCGTGAGGCTGGCGAGCGACTGCTGCTGACCGCTATCTCAACCCCGAACTACGAATGTGTCGACTATGGTATTTATGAAAACTTGGGGCATGGCTACGGCTACCAGGTATTTGAATGCACGCCATACTGACATACGCAGAATTTCGCGTATTTTGGCAAGATATTGTGGATAATTGGCGTCGATGACCCATATCCTGCGCTACGCCGTTGACTCAAGCCCACTCCGTTGCGCAGACTTCCAGTACGTAGGAATCACGGGACCCGTCACCTTTGCGCTTCAGCAAACTTAAACTCACCGGCTTCAAAAGCTTTGTCGATCCAACCGATCTGATCATCGCGGATGGGTTGACCGGTGTGGTGGGTCCGAATGGCTGCGGCAAATCCAATCTTTTGGAAGCCTTGCGCTGGGTGATGGGGGAAAACCGCCCCAAATCCATGCGCGGTGGTGCAATGGAAGATGTGATCTTTGCGGGGGCCGCCACGCGCCCGGCCCGCAATTTTGCCGAGGTTGTCCTGACCATGGACAATTCCGAACGGCTCGCGCCGTCCGGGTTTAATGACACCGATCAGTTGGAAATCGTAAGGCGCATTACCCGCGACGTGGGCAGTGCCTACAAGACCAACGGCAAGGACGTGCGCGCCCGTGATGTGCAGATGCTGTTCGCGGATGCCTCAACCGGGGCGCATTCGCCCGCGCTTGTGGGGCAGAACCGCATTGCCGAGTTGATTAACGCCAAACCCCGCGCCCGCCGCCGTATCCTGGAGGAGGCGGCTGGAATCTCGGGTCTCTATCAGCGCCGTCACGAGGCCGAGCTAAAGCTTAAAGGCACCGAGGTCAACCTGACCCGCGTAGATGATGTGCTTGAGCAATTGGGCACGCAACTAGCGCAGCTTGCCCGGCAGGCCCGTCAGGCCGCACGCTACCGTGAAATTGGCGAGCAGCTGCGTCAAGCCGAGGGTATGCTGCTATACCGCCGTTGGAAAGAGGCCGACATCGCCCGCCAGCAGGCCGAAGAAAAGCTGCGCGACAGAACAACCGAGGCGTCCCGCGCTGAGGCCGAAGCCCGCGCCGCTGCCGCCAAGCGCGCCGAGATAGAGGAGGCTTTGCCTCCTCTGCGTGAGGAAGAAGCCATTGCCGCCGCCGTGCTGCAACGCCAGCAGGTGCAGCGCGATCAGCTTTCGGATCAAGAAACCCGAGCCCGCCAGACGATAGAAACATTGACCAACCGCATTCAGCAGTTGAGCAACGATATCGAGCGTGAAACCGGATTGAATCGCGACGCGGGCCAGATGATCGAACGTCTGGAATGGGAGGCGCGCGAGCTTGCCAAGGCCGCCGAGGGGCATGGCGATAAGGTGGCCGAAGCCGCCGAGATCGCGCGCGAGGCTGCCTCGGTCCTGAAGGACCGCGAAGATCTTCTTTCGCAGGAAACCGAGGACATGGCGCGCCTCGTCGCCCGGCACCAATCCGCGCAGCGTTTAGTCGAGGACAGTCGCAAAACACTGACCCGATCCGAGACCGAAGAGGAAAAAGCGCGCGGCGCAGTGGATCAGGCGCGCGAGGCGTTGAATAATGCAAGCGAAGCTTTTGAGGCCGCGCAAGAGGGTGAAGAAGAAGCCCGCGAAGCCGCGGAAGCTGCCGAGGAAGCCCTCGCCGCCGCAGACGAATTGCGCAACGAAACCCAAGCGCGCGAGGCCGAGGCACGCGCGCAAAGGTCCGAGGCCGAAGGTGAGCTTGGGGCGATCCGCGCGGAAACCTCTGCTCTGGCCAAGCTGGTCGAACGCGATACTGCCGAAGGTGGTCAAGTTCTGGATCTGCTGCGCGTCGAGCCGGGTTATGAAAAGGCGCTGGGTGCGGCGCTGGCTGATGATTTGCGCGCGCCTTTGGTCGAAGGCGATGGTCCATCAGGATGGGTTCAGGTCGCAAGCTACGACTCTGACCAGCCGATGCCGGACGGGGTCGAACCTCTGGCTTTGCATGTGTCCGGCCCTGATCGTCTGAGCCGCCGGATCGCGCAAATCGGTCTGGTTGATCCGGATCAGGGCGCGCGACTGCAAGCCCTACTGAAACCGGGGCAGCGTCTTGTGTCACGCGCGGGCGACCTGTGGCGCTGGGACGGATTTCGCGCCTGGGCCGAAGACGCGCCAAGTGCCGCAGCCCTGCGTCTGGAGCAGTTGAACAAGCTGGAAGCTTTGAAACAGGAGCTTTCTCAGGCCGACGCGCGGGCCGACGGCGCCCGTGCAGCGCATGAGACGCTGTCGCAGCAACTGGCCGATGTGACGGAGGCTGATCGCCGCGCGCGTGAGGCACGCCGGGCCGCGGATCAGCGCATGGCCGAAACCGCGCGCCAACTGAGCCGGGCTGAGGCTGATCGCAATTTGGCAGAGGGCAAGCTGGAAACCCTGACACTCGCCGTGGACCGCCATAAACAGGACGCGATGTCAGCCCGCGGGCAATTGCGTGAGGCTGAAGGCGCATTGGCTGGGTTGGGTGATCTCGACACAGCCCGCGCGCAGGTTGAAGACATTAAGCAAACGGTCGAGGCCGCGCGGATCACCATGCTGACCCATCGCTCGACCCATGACGAACTGCGCCGCGAAGGCGAGGCTCGGACGCGACGCGCGCAGGAAGTGACCAAAGACCTTAGCGGTTGGAAGCACCGCTTGGAAACAGCAGAAAAGCGGATCGCGGAACTGGTCGAACGCAAGGAAAGCTCGGAAGAGGATCTGTCCGAAGCCATGGCCACCCCTGGCGAGATCGCCGAGGCGCGCGAAGAACTGAATGAGCTAATCGAAACCGCCGAGGCCCGCCGCGCCGAAGCAGCCGACAAGTTGGCCGAAGCTGAATCGCAGCAACGCGAGGTTGTGATGGCCGAACGCGACGCTGAACGGCGAGCCTCGGAAGCCCGCGAAGCCCGCGCAGCGGCCGAGGCCCGCAGCGATGCCGCGAAAGAAAGCGTGACGGCTGCAGCTGAGCGGATCGCCGAGGATCAGCAACTGACGCCCAATCAGCTTTTGAACCAATTGGATGTCAACGCGGATCAAATGCCCGCAGCGGACGCTTTGGAGGCCGAGGTAAACCGCCACAAACGTCAGCGCGATGCGATGGGGGCGGTCAATCTGCGGGCGGAAGAGGATGCCAAAGAAGTTCAGGTAGAATTCGATACGCTGAACTCGGAAAAAGCTGATCTGGAAGAGGCGATCAAGGCGCTGCGCAGCGGAATAGCCAGCCTTAACCGCGAAGGGCGCGAGCGTCTGCTGACCGCGTTTGAGCAGGTAAACTCGAACTTCGCGATGCTGTTCAAGCATCTGTTTGGCGGCGGTGAGGCAAATCTGGTCATGGTCGAAAGCGATGACCCGCTGGATGCCGGGCTTGAAATCATGTGCCAGCCGCCGGGTAAAAAACTGTCGACCCTAAGTCTGCTGTCGGGTGGCGAGCAGACCCTGACGGCGACGGCGCTGATCTTTGGCGTTTTCCTTGCCAACCCGGCACCTATCTGTGTGCTGGATGAGGTTGACGCACCGTTGGATGACGCCAATGTCACTCGTTTCTGCGATTTGCTGGATGAAATGTGCCGCCAGACAGACACGCGGTTCCTGATCATCACGCACCACGCGGTGACGATGGCGCGCATGGATCGGCTGTTTGGCGTGACAATGCAAGAGCAGGGCGTGAGTCAGTTGGTATCGGTCGATCTTAAGAAGGCCGAGCAGATGGTTGCCTGATCCATCACCGGAACGTGACACCGGTTTCTGCACCAACTGGAGTAGGGTGCCATCATGATCAGATTTGTTATTCTTGCATTGCTGACGGCCACCCCTGTCGCGGCCGCCGACTGGCCCATGAAACCCGGGGATACCCGCCTTTCGCCCCAAGAGCTGGACGCTTTAGCGGGTCAGACGCTGACGTTTTATGATGATGGGCAATCCAAATTTTCGGTCGGCGGGGCTTATTCCTATACTTATGCAAGCGGAGAATCTGCGTTTGGGACGTATTCCATCGCCGAAGATGGCAGCGTCTGTATCGCTTATCGAAACGGGTTCAGCCGCTGTGACCTGTACGTTCATAGTGGAGAGCGTCTCATTTTGATTGATCAAAAGGGGGATCGCTATCCCGTCAGGCCCGAGTAAGGCTTTTCCGGCGGCGGGATACGTCTTTCAGGATTGCTAGCTGAATTTTCGGTGCTGGATACTGGCGTCATTTTCAGGTTCATGCTTATCGCCAAATCCCTTTAGATCGTGTTCGGCTGACCCACAGGTATTTCACCTGAATCGTAACAGCCCTTGCTGTATTCGGGCTTTGTGACGCTGCGCGTCTCGAAAGGGGCTTTGGTCAAAAGAAAAGGTCTATCCCGCTCCACACCGCCAAAATCCCAACCGCAAGTCCCCAGACGGTCCACATCATGTCACATGCGCTGAAAACCTCCTCCGCGCCGATTTCTCTACGGGCCGCGCCATTAACCCATGCCAGATCACGGACCTGACCGTCGTAACTTCGCGGGCCAGCAAGGGCCACATTCAGGGCGCGCGCCATCGCTGCCTCTGGCCAGCCGGCGTTAGGAGAGATATGGCGGCGCGCATCGGCCACTATGTTGGACCAGCTTGCCCATTGCCCGGTCAGACCCATGATCATGACGCAGGTCAGGCGTGCGGGTATGAGGTTAAGCACATCGTCCATCCGGGCAGCCGCCCATCCGAACTCACGGTATTTTTTAGTGCGGTAGCCAATCATGCTGTCCGCCGTGTTGACGGTTTTGTAAATCAAAAGTCCCGGCAACCCGGCGACCAGAAACCAGAAGGCCGGCGCGATGACGCCATCGCTCAGGTTTTCGGCTGCGCTTTCGATGGCGGACCGCGCGACCTGCGCTCTTGTCATATCGCCTGTGTCCCTGGATACGATCATCGCGACACTGGCGCGACCTTCAGACAGGGAGCGGAGTAGTCCGTGGCCCACATCACGAACATGCGAAACCAGCGATTTCTGCGCAAGCAGGATGGCGCAGGCAAGGATTTCAACCCATGGCCCAAGCAGAGACAAACCACGGCCCAAAACAAATGCACCGATGACCAGCAGCACGAGCGCGACCGCCCCTTTCAGTCGCCGACGGCCTCCGTGGTTCAGGCGCTTGTCCAACCACCCAACACTGTTCCCCATCATCACAGCGGGATGGCGAACCCGGGACCATAGCCAATCGGGTTCCCCAAGTGCCGCGTCCAGACACATGGCGCAGACCAGCAGAATTGGGGTGCTCACAATGCGGCCTCCAGCCTGTTCCAGCCCGTCGCGGGCGGCAATCCCAGTCGCAGATATGTTTTGGAATAAGGAAAGACACGGCTCCAGATCCGGGCGCGGGCCAGCCGGTCCTGCCACTCATTGGCATCGTCCACGTCATAGAGCCGGAACAGAGCGGTTCCCCCCACAAGGTCTGCCCCCCTGGTCGTCAAAAGCCGATCCAAGCGCTTCGTGTCAGCGGTCAATCGGTTGCGGGTTGCATTAGCCCAGTCGGTGTCACACAGCGCCCGTTCACCGATCTTGAGGGCTGGACCTGAGACCGCCCATGGTCCGATCAGGTCGTTCAGTCTGGCGATGAGCTCGGGCTGGCCGATGGCAAACCCCAGCCGCAACCCCGCCAGACCCCAGAACTTACCAAAGCTCTTTAGGACGATCACACCGGGTCGAGCAGCGAGATGTATCAGCGAGGCTTCGGGAGTGACATCGCAAAAGCTTTCGTCAATCACGGTCAGCGGGGCGCTTGCATCCGCTTCTTGCCACAGTCGCCCGTCGGGGTTGTTCGGGTGCACAATCACACGCGCCTCCGCTGGGTTGTCTGCCTGAACGCTCCAGCCCTGCGCGGCGAAGGCAGCGGCGTGCTCGTTATAGGTGGGGGTGGTGATCTGAACGCGGCCCGACGCGGCCAGCGCTGGAATCCGCGCGATAATAGCTGAGGCACCGGGCGCGGGCAGAATTGCCGCCCCCTCGGGCACCGCCCAAAACTGGCGGGCAGCTTTGCTTAGTCGTTCGAATGCACCATTATCGGGCAACTCAGACCAGTCTGAAGACGTCAAACCTGTTACATCATAAGGTACGGGATTGATCCCCGTGGACAGGTCCATCCAATCTGAGCGCGCGCCGCCAAAACTTGCTATCGCCCCGTCCAGCCCACCGCCGTGATCGCGCGTGGTGCGAGGGGTGAAGTGTTTCTTCTGGCCCGCCATCGAAACCTCGTTAAAATTGCCGGTTCAGGCTCTTTTCAAGCGGATTTTCGCCGTTTGCACAAGCAAATGTGCGTGATCCAGGTGATGCGTCGGAGGTGTTAACGCTTTGTTAACGAAATGGCGTGATCACGGATCAAAGGAATGTTTATTTCCTTCTCTAACAAGTGCCCAGGTTATTACGATGAATGTTTTGATAGTTGAAAGTAACCCCGACCTCGGTCGGGTTTGGAAGCGGCATCTGGAGCGGTACGGCGCCGAAGTGACGTTGGTGACCGGGCAAGAGGCTGCCATTCTTGCGCTTTACGGGCAAGACTTTGAGATTATCGTGCTGGACCTGGTTCTTGAAAAAGGCAGCGCATTGGCAGTTGCGGATTTTGCCAGCTACCGAAGGCCCGAAGCGCGGGTGATCTTTGTCACCAACACGACCTTTTTCTCGGACGGGTCCATCTTTGCCCACAGCCCAAACGCCTGCGCCTATGTTCAAAGCGCAACGCCGCCAGAAGACCTGGCGGCGATGGTTCAGCACTACGCGGCGGATCGTTGACCGCGCCCATGCGGCTCCATGTAGTCCAACACAGGGTTTACCGGAATGATCCGGTTGGGGTTGATCGTGTCATGGCTATAGTGGTAGTGGCGCACGATGTGGTTGATGTTTACCGTCTCGGCCACACCAGGCCACTGATACAGCTCTCGCGTATAGGCCCATAGGTTCGGATAGTCGATCAAGCGACGCTTGTTGCATTTGAAATGCAGGTGGTAAACCGGGTCGAACCGGATCAGCGTAGTGAACAAACGCCAGTCGGCTTCGGTTACGCGATCTCCCATCAAGTACCGGCTGTGGGCCAGTCGATCCTCTAGCCAGTCGAGGGTTTCAAACAGGGGGTGAACAGCGGCGTCGTAGGCCTGTTGCGACGTGGCAAAGCCGGATTTGTAGACGCCGTTGTTGACATCGGAATAAATCCGCGCGTTGACCTCTTCAATTTCGTCCCGCATCGCTTCGGGCCAGTAGTCGTCGGTGTTTCCGGTAATGCCGTCAAAGGCCGAGTTGAACATTCGGATGATTTCAGAGCTTTCGTTCGAAACGATCGTTTGCTGCTGTTTATCCCAAAGGATCGGCACGGTGACGCGGCCCGAATAGTTTGGATCGGCTTTGGTATAGATTTGGTGGGCATAGTCGAGACCAAACAGCGTATCGCCGGTCGCGCCGTGCTCGTCCGTTTTGAAGATCCAGCCCTTGTCCAGCATGTCGGGATGCACAACCGAGACCGAGATCAAATCGCTGAGCTCCTTCAGCTTGCGGAAGATCAATGTCCGATGTGCCCACGGGCAAGCAAGGCTGACATAAAGGTGATATCGGCCCGGTTCAGCCTTGAAACCTGCCTTGCCAGACGGACCGGCACTGCCATCGGCAGTCAGCCAGTTGCGAAACTGGGCAGTGCTGCGTTTAAAGGCGCCACCAGTGGATTTGGTGTCGTACCAAGTGTCATGCCATTTGCCGTCGACCAACAGGCCCATTAGGTGTCCTCCGCATTGCGATTTCTTCAAACATAAGAGGTTGCACGCGGCCTTCCCACATCAGGCACCGCGCATTGGGTCTGCACCTGCGCACAGAGGGGGGGGCTGGGATTTCAATGCAACAGGTTCGATATGCGCAAATCTATATGGCCGGCTTTACTGGATTTTTACAATCCGGACTTCACAATAGAGTCCGTTGCCCGGGGAATTGTGCCATGACGACTTATATTTCAAAGGAAATAAGCGCTGAATTGGATGCTGCGCGAATCGCGGGGTTGAAAAAGACCAGCCGCCTGCGCGTCGAGTTTGGCGACAATACATTTAAAATACTCAGATTGTGGAAAGACGGCTTTACGGTTGAGGCTGAAACAACACCGCAATTGCGCGGCCTTGTGGATATCTACGACGGGGCGCGCCACCTTTACCAATGCCTGATCATCGCCGATGAGGAAGAAGCCGGTGAGATGCGGTACGAATTCAAACGCAGTACAGCCGCCGCCGATAGGGCTCCGCTCGACTTCTATCGCCCACCTGATGCGCCGATTGCGTTGCTGGGGTACGAAGACTAGCCAGATTTGCATGCTTCGGTATCGATTGGACGCAGTAGTTCACAAAACGCACCAGAACAGCATGCTGACGCGCAGTGAATATCTCGCGTCAGCAGGTGGTTGGCCTATGTGCATGGTCACCGAATGCCTTGAAAGATGGTCACAACCATTGGCTGTTCGTGTAGACGTGCGCAGCTTGGATGCCAGCCAAAACGCGCTGCGCCGGGCGAAAAACGGAAAATGGATTTCAGCAAGGCCCGGCGCGTGACCGTCATTGAAGATCGGAAAACGCGTGTTTCAACCGCTTGCAGGCCTCTTCTACCCGTGCGTGTTGCGTGGCCAGATTGAACCGTTCAAAGGTTTCTCCGCCGGTGCCGAAGCCCGGGCCGGATGATGTGGCGATCCGGGCATCCTTGCGCAGACGCTTCATCACCTCGTCATGCGTCATTCCTGCACCTGAAAAATTAACCCAGGCCAGGTAGGTGGCCTGCAGGGGCATTGACCAAAGTCCCGGAATTTCGGCAATGGTTGCATCGAACAGTTTGCGGTTGCCATCCAAATGCACCATTTGCGCGTCCACCCACTCCGCGCCTTCGGGTGTATAAGCCGCTGTGACCATAGAAACGCCTAACGCACTGGGCATGTAATCCAGTGTTTTCAGCCGATGCCGCATGGCGGCGCGCAAGTTGTCATCAGGTATGATCATATTTCCCGTGCGCTGCCCCGCGATGTTGAATGTCTTAGAGGCCGCGGTCAGCGTCACCGTAAAGGGCTGCGCTTCGGGCGCGACCTTTGCCATAGGCACGAAAGTTTGGTCGGGATAAACAAGATCCTGGTGGACTTCGTCCGACACGAGGATCAAGCCATTGCGCATGGCGAATGCAGCTACAGCGCGCAATTCTTCCTTCGTCCACACTCGGCCCGAAGGGTTTTGGGGCGAGCACCACATCAACAGCTTTTCCGACCCGTCCAACCGCGACTGCGCATCTTCGAAATCAATGCCATAGCTGTCGCCATCCCGCACCAGCGGGCATTCCACAACCCGTCGTCCGGTCTTGTTAATCTTGTGGGCGAACTCGTGATAAACGGGGCTGAATATTACGACGCCATCACCGGGATCGGTCCAGACATCCAGACACAGAGCAATTGCATTGCCCAACCCTTGCGAGGTCAGAACCCAATCCGTGTCGATCGACCAATCGTGGCGGTTCTGCATCCACCACTGGACCGAGGCCAGATACGCCGGATGTTCCCAGGAATAGCCGAAGACACCGTGATCAGCTGCGTTTCGGACCGCCTGTCTTACGCAGGGCGCAGTGGGGTAGTCGGAATCTGCGGTCCACATGGCCAACCCGTCCTGTGGCGAGACGCCATACAGGTCTTCCATCTTGTCCCATTTTGAACTGTTCGTCCCCCGGCGGTCGATCACGTCATTGAAAGTCATGTTTTCTCCATCTGTCCGCTGCGAAGCTAGTCACAATCGCGGCAGGTGCAAGGGGGGCGTTGCGGCGGGGGGCGGGATGGCCTAAATCAACCCTATGAAACGCAATATCCTGATCCATCCCGACCCCCGTCTGAAAAAGGTCTGCGCCCCTGTCACCGACCTGTCGGATGAGCTGCGCAATTTGGCCGATGACATGCTGGAGACAATGTATGATGCGCCCGGCATTGGGCTGGCCGCGCCACAAGTCGGCGTTCTGGATCGGCTGATCGTGATGGACTGCGTGAAAGAAGAGGGGGAGGCGCCGCGCCCGTTGGTCATGTTCAACCCCGAGGTCATCGCCTCGTCTGACGAAACCAATGTCTACGAAGAAGGTTGCCTGTCGATACCTGAGCAATTTGCCGAGGTGACGCGGCCAAAGGTTGTTGATGTGACCTGGCTGGACCGCGACGGCAACTTGCAGCAAGAAACGTTTGACGGGCTTTGGGCGACGTGCGTTCAGCATGAGATTGATCACCTGAACGGCAAGCTGTTCATCGACTATCTCAAACCGCTGAAGCGTCAGATGATCACGCGCAAGATGCAGAAGCTGAAACGCGAGATGGCCCGTACATGACGATTCGCCCCTGCCTGCCATGGCCCGATAAACGCTTGCGGACCAAGGCCGAAGATGTAGCTGAAATCACGGATGATATTCGCGCCATCTGGGACGATATGATCGACACGATGGAGGCGATGCCCGGTGTTGGTCTTGCCGGGCCGCAGATTGGTGTCATGCTGCGGTTGGCGGTTGTTGATGGCTCGACCGAGCGCGGCCGGGCGGTGCGCATGGCGAACCCCGAAATCCTGCACAGCTCGATTGAACTGCGTGAACACGACGAAGCCAGCCCGAACCTGCCCGGTGTTTCGGCCAAGGTAAAACGTCCTCGTGCTGTGACGGTGAAGTACCTGAACGAAAAAGGCATTGTGGATCGCCGTGATTTTGTTGGGATCGAGGCCACCAGCGTGCAGCATCAGATCGATCATCTGAACGGCAAGATGTATTTTGACCGGCTGAGCAAGGTGAAGCGCGATATACTGCTGCGCAAAGCCAGAAAGCAGGGTTAGGGATGCGCGTCGTTTTCATGGGCACGCCGGACTTCTCGGTTCCAGTGTTGGACGCGCTGGTTGAGGCCGGGCATGATATTGCTGCGGTGTATTGCCAACCACCCCGGCCCGCTGGGCGTGGCAAGAAAGACCGACCAACGCCGGTGCACGCACGGGCCGAAGCGTTGGGTCTACCCGTCCGTCATCCGATGTCGCTAAAGTCGTCTGAGCAGCAAGAGGCCTTTGCCGCGCTGAACGCTGACGTTGCGGTGGTCGTGGCCTATGGTTTGTTATTGCCACAGCCCATTCTGGATGCGCCGACGAACGGGTGCCTGAATATCCATGCAAGCCTTTTGCCGCGCTGGCGTGGGGCTGCGCCGATCCACCGCGCGATCATGTCGGGGGATGCAGATACCGGCATTTGTATCATGCAAATGGAGGCTGGGCTGGACACTGGTCCCGTTCTGCTCCGTCAGACCACTGACATCGGGCCTGAGGAAACTACCGCGCAGTTGCACGATCGTCTTTCTCAGATGGGCGCGGACCTTATCGTCGAGGCGCTGAGACGTCTTCCTGATCTGACACCCGAGCCTCAGCCCGAAGATGGCGTGACCTATGCGTCGAAGATCGACAAGGCCGAAGCCCAGGTGGACTGGACCCGCCCTGCGGTTGAAATCGATCGCCAGATCCGTGGCCTTTCCCCGTTTCCCGGGGCCTGGACCAAGATAGGCGGTGAAAGAGTCAAGCTGTTGGCCTCAAAACAAGCCGATGGAGAGGGTACGCCCGGGACGGTCCTGAACGGACGGCTCCGCGTGGCATGTGGTAAGGGCGCGGTTGACCTGCTGCGCCTGCAACGGGCGGGCAAAGGCGCACAGGACGTGGAAATCTTTTTGCGGGGCTGGCCAGTAACTGCCGGAACCTGCCTGAGTTCGGAGTAGGCCAGATGTTCTTGGTTCTGATGGGCACTGTCGTGATCGCCGGGATCGTGGGATACCTCTCCGAGAAAACCGGCTTTACCCACAATGGATACGTGCCTTCGATCATCATTTGTGTGGGTGGCGCTTTCCTGTTTTTCTTTGTGCGGATCATGTTCGGCATCAGCTTTGGCCCTCCGGGTCTTGATGCCGTCCTTTCGTCCATCGGTGCGCTGATCATCGTGCCGACGCATTGGAGGAAGTGATCCAAGTGTGATCAGGGCCGCAGCTGGGTGAAAGGTTGCCAGTCGATGGTAATTGGTAATCAACGTATTGGCGTGCTGCCGGACGGCTAAGTGCTCAAGATGCTATACGTTCACGCAATGATCGCAAAAATGCGTCAGTTCAAACGCCACGTCTTACTGGTTGCGAGGGGGGCGGCTTTTGTAGACCGGCAGTGTCCAACCAAATAGCAACGATCCTGCCCGCAAAGTCCAGCAAACCAGCGCGCACGCCCCCAGTGTGATCAATTCATCGAACCCAAGGCGGTGTACGATCACCGCGGTCATGGCGCCAGCAAAAGCGCATGAAACGTAAAGCTCACCTTGTTTAAGAACCAACGGCACTTCGTTGCAGACCACGTCGCGCATCAACCCGCCAAGGCACCCTGTGCAAATCCCCATCAACACTACGATTGTACCGGATTGCCCGAGCGATAAGGCGACACCAGTTCCGGCGGCAACCGCTATAGACAGGGCAAAACTGTCCAGCCAGATCAGCCAATTGTACCGGCTTTCAACCAAGTGGGCGGTCAAGAAGACAAGCACCGCTGCACCGGTTCCGATAAGAATGTAATCCGGTTGACCGACCCAGAACACCGGATGCCTGTTCAGCAACAGATCGCGCACCGTGCCGCCGCCCACCGCCGTAAGACAGGCGATGAAAGCAAACCCAACCAGATCAAGCTGCGCCCGGCTGGCCACCAATGCGCCGGTCAACGCAAACACCAGAACCGAGGCATAATCCAGCAGGGCCAGACCGTTCACGATTTCGCCTTTTGAGGTTTGAAAGGTGCCATGCCGGCGCGGGCCAGTTCATCTGCTTTTTCGTTTTCGGGGTGACCTGCGTGGCCCTTGACCCATTCCCAGGTTACGTCGTGCCGGATCTGCGCCTCATCCAGCCGCTGCCATAGATCGACATTCTTGACAGGTTTCTTGTTCGAGGTCTTCCAGCCGTTCCGCTTCCACCCGAATATCCATCCTGTCACACCGTTCTTAACATAAGCGCTGTCGGTGACGATGGTGATTTCCGAGGCACGCTCAAGGGTTTCCAGCGCGCTGATCGCGGCCAGCAGTTCCATGCGGTTGTTGGTCGTGTTGGCCTCACCCCCCTTGAGCTCACGTTCTTTCAGAACGGTGTCGCCATCCATCGCGCGCAGCAAGACGCCCCAGCCGCCCGGTCCGGGATTGCCGGAACACGCGCCGTCGGTATAGGCGAACAGCTCAGGCATGGGCCATCACCAGGATAAAGCCGTCATAGGATCCGGCCAGCCCTTTGCCTATGCCGGTTGTGATACGGTCGATTGAGAACCCTGCCTGTGCCAGCGCGTCCTCGATCGCGGCCTGCGAGAAGTAGGTATAGGAGCGGTCCAGTTCGTCGCGGTGTTCGCCAGTGCCCAGTTTCAGGCCAAGGAAAAAAATTCCACCCGGTTTCAGCGCCTTGTGGATGGCGGCCAGATGGCGCGGGAAGGCCTCGCGTGGGGCGTGCAGCAAGGAAAAGCTGGCGTAGATGCCGTCATACGTGTCCACTTCGGTCACATCGTCGAAAGTGCCCAGATGTGCGTCCACGCCATTGCTACGTGCATGTTCGACAAATTCAGGCGTTGCGTCCAGCGCCCGCACTGTCAGCCCCTCACGCATAAAAAAGGCACTGTCTGATCCGGGGCCAGAGCCTAAGTCCAGTACAAGCCCAGCACCGACCGCTTTGGCAAACGCTTGACGGGCTTCGATCTGCTCCGGCGGCAGAGGGATATTCAGGTAATCTGCCACGCGGGTGGAATAGGCTTTGATTGTTCTTTCGTCGGTCACAGGTATACCCCCACAGCTAGGCAGGCCAGCACGATGGCCGTCAGTAACACACGCAGGCGCAACCACCAGGTCGGGGTCAGCCGCCAGTATGCAAAAATGGCATCAAGCACCAAAAGGCCGGTAAATCCATAGATCAGGTTGGTGCCCGCACTCACCGGTCCTCCGCCAGTTTGTACAAAGGCCCAAAGCGCGGGAAGCACGGACAGGGTATAGCAGGTCGCGGCCTTGCTGCCCGACGTCTTGGTGGCGAAGCCCCACAGAACGCCGGACATAAAGCTGAGGATGACCGAGCCGTAGAAAAGTTGGACATACGGCCCCACAAAACGCGACCCGAACGCTTGGGTCCCCCACGCGTGCAGGTCGTCATTCAGGTAGGTGAGCGCGCCCCATATAAAGGGGATCAACCCAGCTAGCCCAAGGAACAGCGGAGCCCTTGGTATACCGCTCATGCGGGTACTCTCAGGACGCGCGGGACTTTGAATTCAACGTTTTCCACGGCGGTTTCCACCAGTTCGACGGTCACGTTGTAATGTTCGCGGAAAGCGTCGATTACCTCGGTCACCAGGATTTCAGGGGCCGAAGCACCCGCCGTGACGGCAACCGACGAAATCCCTTCAAGCGCGCGCCAGTCTATCTCGGTCGCGCGTTGCACCAGTTGCGCGTAATTGCACCCGGCGCGCGAGGCGACCTCGACAAGGCGACGCGAGTTGGAAGAATTCGGCGCACCTACAACCAGCAGCGCATCCGATTTCGGAGCTACGGCTTTCACGGCTTCTTGCCGGTTGGTGGTGGCGTAGCAGATATCTTCCTTATGAGGGCCGACGATGGCCGGGAACCGTGCCTCAAGCGCTGCTATGATATCTTTGGTGTCGTCCACAGACAGTGTGGTCTGCGTGACAAAGGCCAGCTTTTCCGGGTCACGCACCTGCACCGTCGCGACGTCCTCGACGGTTTCGACCAGCAACACCTCACCCTCAGGCAGTTGGCCCATGGTTCCGACAGTTTCGGGGTGGCCCTTGTGACCGATCATTATCATTTGTAGTCCAGCATCGGCGTGGCGCTGTGCCTCAACATGCACTTTTGAGACCAGCGGGCAGGTGGCATCGACGTAGATCATCTCGCGCGCCGCGGCCGAGGCAGGCACGGATTTCGGTACGCCATGTGCGGAAAAGATCACCGGTCGATCATCGGGGCATTCGTCCAGTTCCTCGACAAACACCGCGCCCTTGGCGCGTAACCCGTCGACGACGAATTTATTATGCACTATCTCGTGGCGCACGTAGACGGGCGCACCCCACTTCTGCAACGCCATTTCCACGATTTTGATGGCGCGGTCAACTCCGGCGCAGAATCCGCGCGGGGCAGCAAGGTAAAGGGTCAGGCGTGGCTTTGTCATGTCGCGATCTCCATAGGGCACAGGTAAGTCTTTTCGTGGCCTTGGTCCAGACGCGACCGTGTCATTTACCTGACACGAATCGATGTTAGCTGGTTGGTATTTAAGCACCTGTTCATTGGTATAACAAAGGCGCGGTCAGACGTAACAATCTGACCGCGCCGAATTCTTGAACCGGTTTTGTGCGAAGCTTACGCTTACTGACCGCCGGCGGCAGCGACGCTGCGCGGCTCCATCGGCATTTCGCGCGGCGGCCGCCCGATCACGTCGCGCAGATCTTCCAACTCGATGAAGTTATCCGCCTGACGGCGCAATTCATCCGAAATCATTGGCGGCTGGCTGCGGATGGTCGAAACAACCGATACGCGCACGCCCTGCCTTTGAAGGCTGGCAATCAACGGACGAAAATCCCCATCGCCCGAAAACAGCACAATATGATCGACGCGCGGCGCCAGTTCCATGGCATCGACGGTCAGTTCGATATCCATGTTTCCTTTGACTTTCCGACGCCCCATGCTGTCGGTGTATTCTTTTGCCGGTTTGGTCACCATGGTAAAGCCATTGTAATGCAGCCAGTCGACCAAGGGACGGATCGGCGAATACTCGTCGTTTTCCAAAAGCGCTGTATAGTAAAAAGCACGAAGCATCTTGCCGCGGCGCATGAATTCCTGACGCAGCAGTTTGTAGTCGATATCAAACCCCAGTGCTTTTGCGGCTGCGTAAAGATTCGAGCCGTCGATGAACAGCGCTAGCCGTTCGTCTTTATAAAACATAAATAGATCCTTCCGGTACAAACCAGCGGCGCCGAGTGGTAGGTGAGTGAGCTAGTGAATGAGCAACACGCTGATATGCCTATAATTAGGGCAATTTAAACGTATCGCAAGCAGGCAATTTGTCAAATATGGGGGGTGAAATGCGCAAATCTTCGTCAGAAGCGGTGATAGCATTGGGTGCAAATCTCAGTTTGAGCGCATCAAGACCCAGAGTGACACTTGAAAGAGCAATTGACGCAATTTCGCGTCAGGGGTTTGTGATTCGCGCCATCAGCCGCTTCTTCGAGACCCCTTGTTTTCCTGCCGGAGCCGGGCCGGATTATGTGAATGCGGCTGTCGTGGTCGAAACTGACAAGACCCCGCTCGAGCTGCTGAACATGCTGCACGACGTCGAGCATGAATTCGGTCGCGAGCGGGTGCAGCGCTGGGGCATGCGCACGCTCGATCTGGATTTGATTTGCTACGATGATCTTGTCCTGCCGGACACGGCCGAGTACGAACGATGGCGGGTATTGCCGCTTGACGCGCAGAAACAACAGGCGCCGCAAGAGCTGATCCTGCCGCACCCACGCCTGCAGGACCGCGCCTTTGTGCTGGTCCCGATGGCGGACGTGGCCCCGGATTGGCGTCACCCGGTGTTGAGGCGCACTGTCACCGAGATGCTTGCAGAACTGCACGCTGATGAGATCAAGGCCGTCACCCCCGTGTGATGGATGCCATTTCCTGCTTGTCAAGCCGGGGATTCGCGCATAGATAAACGTCTTCCTGACATGGATTCAGTAACGGAGAGCGCCCAATGGCCCGCGTGACGGTTGAAGATTGCGTAGACAAGGTTCCAAACCGGTTCGAACTGGTAATGCTCGCCGCTCATCGTGCGCGCGAGATTTCTGCCGGTGCGGCGATCACCGTCGACCGTGACAATGACAAAAACCCTGTCGTGTCACTGCGCGAGATTGCCGACGAAACCCAAAGCGCCGATGAACTGCGCGAGCGCCTGATCGAAGCGAACCAAACGCAGATTGAGGTCGATGAGCCTGAAGAAGACCAGATGGCTCTTCTCATGGGTGCGGAATCGGACAAGCCTGTCGAAGATGACATGTCCGAAGAGAAGCTGTTGCGCGCTCTGATGGAGGCTCAAGGCCAGGGGTAACCCAAGCTTACACAAGGTGCGGACCGGATGATTTCTGCTGACGACTTGATTGCGCTGGTCCGCAACTACAACCCGAAAACCAACGCAGACCGCATTACCCGCGCATTTGAATTTGGACGTCAGATGCACGAAGGGCAGTTCCGCCATTCTGGCGAGCCGTATTTCACTCATCCTGTTGCCGTTGCCGCCATTCTGACCGAACAGCGACTGGATGATGCCACCATCATCACGGCACTTCTGCATGACACGATCGAGGATACCAAAGCCAGCTACGGCAAGGTGGCCGATTTGTTCGGGGATGAGGTCGCCAAGCTTGTCGATGGCGTGACCAAGCTGACCAACCTGCAACTTTCCAGCCGTGAAACCAAGCAGGCCGAAAACTTTCGCAAACTCTTTATGGCGATGTCCAAAGACCTGCGGGTTATCCTGGTTAAACTCGCCGACCGTCTGCACAACATGCGCACGATCAAGGCGATGCGCCCGGAAAAGCAGATCCAGAAAGCGCGCGAGACGATGGATATCTATGCACCGCTTGCGGGCCGCATGGGTATGCAATGGATGCGAGAGGAGCTGGAAGACCTTGCTTTTCGGGTGCTCAATCCCGAAGGACGTCAGTCAATCATCCGGCGTTTTATCACGTTGCAGCGTGAGACCGGCGATGTGATCCATCGCATCACCGGCGACATGCGGCATGAGCTGGAAAAGGCAGGGATCGACGCAGAGGTCTTCGGACGGGCCAAGAAACCGTATTCGATCTGGCGCAAGATGCAGGAAAAGGATCAGGGCTTTTCGCGCCTTTCGGATATCTACGGTTTCCGCATCATCACCCAGACTGAAGAAGACTGCTATCGCACGCTGGGCGCGATCCATCAGCGCTGGCGCGCCGTTCCTGGGCGGTTCAAAGACTACATAAGTCAACCAAAATCGAACGGATACCGCTCAATCCACACGACGGTTTCTGGGCGCGATGGCAAGCGGGTTGAGGTTCAGATACGCACCCGCCAGATGCACGACGTGGCCGAAACGGGCGTGGCGGCGCACTGGTCATACCGCGATGGTGTGCGTTCGGAAAACCCATTTGCCGTGGACCCGGCCAAGTGGATCGCGAATCTGACCGAACAGTTCGACAGCGAAGAGGATCACGAAGACTTCCTCGAAGCGGTCAAGCTTGAGATGTATTCGGATCAGGTCTTCTGTTTTACGCCCAAGGGCGACGTGGTGAAACTGCCGCGTGGCGCGACGCCGATAGACTTCGCCTATGCCATCCATACGCGGATCGGACACGCCTGCGTGGGCGCCAAGGTTGACGGAATCCGCGTACCGCTGTGGACCCGGATCAAAAACGGGCAATCGGTCGACATTATTACCGCTGATGGGCAGACCCCGCAGGTCACATGGCTTGAGATCGCGGTGACCGGAAAGGCCCGGACATCGATCCGCCGCGCGCTGCGCGAGGTCGACCGCGAGCGATTTATTAAGCTTGGCAAGGAACTTGCCCGGTCGGGCTTCGACCATGTGGGTCGTAAAGCCACAGACAAAGCCTTGGATACGGCCGCCAAGCACTTGCGGCTCAAGGATCGGCACGAGCTGTTGGCGCGCCTTGGAAGCGCCGAATTGACGGCGCATGACGTGGTCAGCGCCGTCTATCCCGAACTGACACAGGATGACGGCGATGCTATTTCCCCGCGCCGCGCGGTGATCGGTCTTGAACCCGGACAGAAATTCGAACGCGCACCGTGCTGTCAGCCTCTGCCTGGTGAGCGTATTGTCGGTATTACGTATCGCGGCAGGGGCGTGGTTGTGCACGCAATCGATTGCGATCGACTGTCTGAATACGAAAGCGAGCCTAACCGCTGGGTTGACCTGCACTGGCATTCCGGCACGCACCCGGCGGTGTATGGTGTGACGCTTGATCTGACTATCGGGAATGACGCTGGGGTACTGGGGCGTATTTGCACATTGATTGGCGAGAAAAAGGCCAATATCTCGAACCTGGAATTCGTTGATCGCAAACCGGATTTTTACCGCCTTCTGATCAGTGTTGAGCTGCGCGACCTTGAACAATTGCACTCGCTGATGCTGACACTTGAGGCCGAAAGCGACGTCGCCGCGGTTGATCGGTATCGCGACAAGGAAAAAACCGCTGTAGCGGCTGTTTGAGAGAGGGTGATCAGGAGTGGTTTTTAAGCGCCGAGACCGACGCTCACCCATTCAGATCGCTTCGGAGTTCGTTTATCCGCGCGGCGGATGGACCCGTGCCTTTCACTACGTCAAACACCGTATCCGGCGCCTTCCCGATTCACCTGAACGTATTGCGCGCGGCGTTGGGGCGGGCGTGTTTACTGCGTTCACGCCCTTCTATGGGTTTCATTTCTTTATCGCAGCGCTGATCAGCCGATTGATCAATGGCAATCTGCTGGCTTCGCTGAGCGGTACATTTTTTGGCAACCCCCTGACTTACGTTCCCATCGCCGTGGTCTGTCTGCAAACGGGTCATTTTCTTTTGGGGGACGATTTTGAAGAGGGCGAAACCCATGGCCTGATGGACAGTTTCGTTCAGGCGCTTGGTGATCTGAAGAACAACTTTTTGGCCATGTTCACAGATCGCGTCGCTGATTGGGGCGGGTTGAGTATTTTTTACGACGAAGTGTTTTTTCCCTATATGATTGGGGGCATCTTTCCGGGGCTCATTGCCGGGTTCGTCTGTTATTACCTCAGCCTTCCGGTGGTCCGTACCTATCAGCAACGGCGTCGTGCGCGGATCAAAGCGAAATTCGAAGAAATCAAACGTTTGGCCGAAAGCAAACCTGCCGTTCCGGTGTCAAACCCTCTAGGCTCGGGCCAGAGTTCGGGAAAGGAATCAAGCGATGTCTGAAAACCACCTGCGTCTGGGCGTGAATATCGACCATGTCGCTACCGTGCGGAACGCGCGCGGTGGAGACTATCCCGACCCGTTGCGCGCCGCCAAACTGGCGGAAGAGGCTGGGGCAGATGGGATCACCGCCCATTTGCGCGAAGATCGCCGCCATATCTCGGACGCGGATATCGATGGTCTGATGGAGGTGTTGTCGGTGCCGCTGAACTTTGAAATGGCCGCGACGCCGGAAATGCAAAAGATCGCCTTGCGCCACAAACCCCATGCCGTTTGCATCGTCCCGGAAAAACGCGAGGAGCGTACAACCGAAGGCGGGCTTGAGGTCGCGCGCGAGGAAAACAAGCTGGCCCATTATATCGCGCCGCTGCGCGAGGCGGGGTGTCGCGTGTCGATCTTCATCGCGGCCGACCAGCGCCAGATCGAGGCGGCGCACCGCATCGGTGCCGAAGTGATTGAGCTGCACACAGGCGCTTATTGCGACGCCCATGCCGAAGGCCGTGTGGATGAAGCCGCGACCGAGCTGGAAAGTCTGCGCGAGATGTCGGCCTTCGCCCATTCACTGGGTCTTGAGGTGCACGCAGGGCACGGTTTGAACTATGAAACGGTGCAACCCATCGCGGCTTTCCCCGAGGTGCGCGAGTTGAATATCGGCCATTTCCTGATCGGTGAGGCGATTTTCCGTGGTCTCACCCCGGCAATAGCCGAGATGCGTCGCCTGATGGATGAGGCGCGGGCCTGATCAGGTTGCGCAACACACGCCGGATCAAGAGGGGACGCCATGAAAGCAATCACTTATCGTAGCTTTGGCACGGCAGAAGACGTGCTTGAACTGGTCGACATGCCTGACCCTGTTGCGGGACCGGGTGAGGTCGTTGTTCAGGTGAAGGCCACCGGGATCAATCCATCGGATGTCAAACTGCGCGGTGGCGCGCGCCCCGGGGCGGTCATGCAGTATCCAGTTGTCATTCCACATTCGGACGGTGCTGGGGTTATCGTGGCCGTCGGTGCGGATGTCGACCCGACTCGGGTCGGTGAGAGGGTCTGGATATGGAATGGCCAATGGCAACGCGCGTTCGGAACTGGTGCAGAGTACATCGCCCTGCCGTCCGAGCAGGCGGTTGTGCTACCGGAGACGACCAGTTTTTCCGAAGGGGCTTGCTTTGGAATCCCGGCGATGACGGCGTGGTACGCGTTGTATGCTGACGGGCCGATTGCGGACAAGACGGTTCTGGTGACCGGGGGTGCGGGAACCGTGGGGCGCTACGCCTGCCAGATGGCCGCGCTTGGTGGTGCGCGGGTCATTACAACGGTGAGTTCACAGGAAAAGGCCGCACATTCTGGCGCGGATGAGTTTGTGAACTACCGCACTCAGAATGTGACGCAGACTGTAATGGACATGACCGATGGCGCCGGTGTTGACCGTATTGTCGAAGTCGATTTTGCAGCTAATCAGGAAGCCTCGCTAGGTTTGATCCGACCGGGCGGCACCATCGCAAGCTATGCATCGGTGTCCCGGATGCGCCCAGAACTTGATTTCTACGGCTTCATGTTCAAGAACATTCGACTGCACATGCTGATCGTGTATCAGTTGGACGCCGCCGCACGGCGCAGGGGCGAAGCCCAACTGACGGAATGGTTGGAACAGGGCGTTTTGACCCATGCGGTCGTGCCTGCGGGGCATTTGGCCGATGCTGCGGCAGCTCACAAGATGGTCGAAGCTGGTGAGAAGATGGGCACTGTGGTTCTGGAGGTGTGATGTGATCCTTGGCATCGGCACGGACCTCGCGAATATCGAACGCATTCAGGGCACGCTCGACCGTTTTGGCGACCGGTTCCGCAACCGTGTCTTCACAGAAACCGAGCAGAACAAGGCCGAACGCCGGGCCGACACCGCGGGAACCTACGCCAAGCGCTGGGCGGCGAAAGAGGCTTGCTCAAAGGCTTTGGGCACCGGTTTGCGCATGGGCATTTCGTGGCGGGATATGGCAGTCACCAATCTGCGCACGGGTCAGCCCGTGATGCATTGCACCGGCTGGGCCGCCGAACGTCTGAAAGAGATGACGCCCGAGGGGTACGAGGTCATCATCCACGTCACCTTGACTGATGACCACCCATGGGCGCAGGCCTTCGTTGTGATTGAGGCCCGCCCGCTTCAAGATCACTCCGCTCAGTCTTGACTTGCCCCCAACGGCCCCGCATGTAGCACCCCAACAACTCAAGGACCGGAGAGCAGTATGGCCGAGGACGTCAAAACCGGAAATCCCATATGGGAGACGATCAAAACCATCGTCTACGCCCTGTTGATCGCAGGCGTTTTCCGTACCCTGTTCTTTCAGCCGTTCTGGATTCCTTCCGGTTCGATGAAACAGACCTTGCTGATCGGGGATTTCCTTTTCGTTAATAAGATGGCCTATGGCTATTCCTATGCGTCCTGTCCCAGTCTGATCATCCCCAGTGTCGGCTTGAATATCGATGCCGAAGATATCTGCGGCTGGATACCAGGAGGAGACAATTCCCGTATCCTGGGCGGAGAGCCCGAGCGCGGCGACGTCATTGTTTTTCGCCATCCGGTCACCGGGCGCGACTATATCAAGCGTCTGATCGGCACGCCGGGCGACCGTATTCAGATCCGCGACGGACAGGTTATCCTGAACGGGACCCCGGTGCCGCAACAACCCGATGGCGTTTTCACCGAGATCGCCGAACCGCAGGGGCCGCAACGATTGCGCCCGCGTTGTGAGAACGGCCCCGTCGGCATTGGTGGTGCCTGCGAAAAACCCCGCCTGATCGAGACCTTACCTAATGGGGTGTCCTACGATGTCTTGAACATCGGCAATCAGGCTTCGGACAATACGGGCATCTACACCGTGCCCGAAGGCCACTATTTCTTCATGGGTGACAACCGCGACAATTCCAGCGACAGCCGTCTGCCGCAATCCGCCGGTGGTGTTGGCTATGTGCCGTATGAAAACCTGATTGGTCGTGCGGACCGGATCATGTTCTCGTCTGCGGGACGGTCGATGCTGTTCTTCTGGACATGGCGCAGCGATCGCTTTTTTAAGGCGATCAATTGAAGCTATCGGCCGAGATAAAGGCGTTCCAGCGGCGTCTTGGGTATGAGTTTTCTGACCCGGAACTACTGGTGCGGGCGCTGACCCATGGCTCGGTCTCATCGGCAACGCGGCCAGACAATCAGCGCCTTGAGTTCCTTGGCGATCGCGTATTGGGGCTTGTCATGGCCACAGCGCTGCTGGAGGCCGACAAAAAGGCGTCCGAGGGCCAACTTGCCCCGCGTTTTAATGCGCTTGTCCGCAAAGAGGCTTGCGCGGACGTCGCCCGTCAGATCGATCTGGGTGCAGTGCTAAAGCTGGGTCGGTCCGAGATGCTGTCTGGCGGCCGCCGCAAGCAGGCTTTGCTGGGTGACGCGATGGAGGCCGTCATCGCCGCGATCTATCGCGATGCAGGGTTCGAAGCTGCACGAGATGTGATCCTGAGGCTATGGGGTGATCGCATCCACAAGGTCGAAGCCGACGCGCGCGACGCAAAGACCTCGTTGCAGGAATGGGCGCAGGCGCGCGGGCAGAGGCCGCCTTCTTACGTCGAACTCAAACGCAGCGGCCCCGATCACGCGCCCGTTTTTACCATCGCTGCCCGCTTGCAGGACGGGGCAGAGGCCCAAGCCACCGCAGGGTCCAAACGACAGGCTGAACAGGCTGCGGCCAAGGCGTTGTTGGACCTTCTAACCTGAACGCACCTTCCGTGTGGGTGGGTTGACGGGTGGTATTAAGCCCTTATTGGGACGTGGCATCACACCAATCGCTAGCAGTGCCTGATAACGGCGTGGCACTGGGGGCGCATGGCAGCAATGCGACAAATCCCTCTGGTCCGTCAGGCGTTTCTGCTATAGGGGTGCGCACTTGCTAACAGGATCGCAACACATATGAGCACACGCGCCGGATTTATCGCCCTGATCGGAGAGCCAAACGCAGGCAAATCCACCCTTTTGAATCGCATGGTCGGGGCCAAGGTCTCGATCGTGACGCACAAGGTTCAGACGACTCGCGCCCGTATTCGCGGCGTGGCGATGGAGGGTGACGCGCAGCTGGTTTTTGTCGACACGCCCGGCCTGTTCAAGCCCCGTCGTCGCCTTGACCGCGCCATGGTCGCTGCTGCGTGGGGCGGGGCTGCGGACGCCGACATTGTCGTGCTGATGGTCGAGGCCCATCGCGGCATCACCGAAGGGGTCGAACGCATTCTTGAGGGGCTGCAAGAGATCGGGCAGGGCCGTAAGATCGCGCTGGCGATCAACAAGATCGACAAGGTTCCGTCCGAGACACTACTTGCCCTGACCAGCGAGTTGAACGCGCGTTATCCTTTTGCCGAAACCTTCATGATTTCGGCGGAAAAGGGGCACGGCGTTGACGATCTGCGCAAATGGCTGGCTTCGGAATTGCCCGAAGGCCCGTGGCTTTACCCTGAAGACCAGATCGCCGATCTGCCCCTGCGCATGATTGCCGCCGAGATGACGCGCGAGAAGCTGACCCTGCGTCTGCATCAGGAGTTGCCCTATCAGTTGACGGTCGAGACCGAGAACTGGGAAGAACGCAAGGATGGCTCGGCCAAGATTGATCAGGTGATCTATGTCATGCGCGATGGTCACAAGGGTATTGTTCTCGGCAAACGCGGTGAGACGATCAAGGCCGTCAGCCAAGCGGCACGGGCAGAGCTGGAAGAGTTTCTGGACCGCAAGATCCACCTGTTCCTGCAGGTCAAAGTCCGGCCCAACTGGTTGGAAGAGTCCGAGCGCTACTCGGAAATGGGTCTGGATTTCAAAGACGGTAACGCATGACTCGCCTGACGGCTGAATTCTGGGTTCACGCATATTTGGCGCGGCTTCGCTTTCAGGAAATCCCGGCCTTTGTCGTGACCCACGGCGACGATACGGCAGGTGCGGTTCTGATCAAGCTTAACACGTTGGACGGGCAGGCCACCGCCTTCCAGCGGAGCTTTGATTTGATGAGCGGTGAACGCAAATGGGTCGAGCTCTCCTCTGGCCCCGAGACCGAGGTGGATCAGGCCATCCAGCGCCAGCGCAGTTTTGATCCCGACCTTTGGGTGATTGAGGTCGAGGACAGACAAGGCCGTCACCTTCTGGGCGAAGAGGGCTTGGACTAGGTTTCAGTCCTGGTTGACACAGTTTAACATTCTATGTCTGCGATACGTTCTACCATTCGCACCAAAGTGTTATGTGTACGCGTAACCCGCTCCCATGAGGTTGAACTTGATGAAGACAATTGCTCGAACGTGCTACGTTGCTGCGATGATTTCCGGTTTTGCTGCGTCACATTCGCTTGCGCAGCCCCGGTTGGGATGGGGCTATCAAATCGATGGTCTCGCTGCGTATCAGGGTGACGCAGATTTGAGTGAGGGTGGTGAGTTCTCTGCAAGTCGCGTTTTCCTGCGCACCACAGCTCTTTATACATTTCAAAATGACACGTCGCTTGGGTTGTCGGCGAGCTTTGGCCGCTTGCACTACAATTTCAGTCAGGCAAATAACCAACCATGGGAAGACATTCGGGACATCCGTGTTGCGGCACCGCTTCGGTTTGGTGTTGGGAATGCGACCACGGTTTTCATCTCACCGCAAGTCAGGTGGGACTATCAAAGCGGGGCCGAGGCCAGTGATGGCAGAACTTATGGCGTTTTTGCGGGCGTTGCTTGGAAGTTGAACGAGCGGCTGACCATCGGACCGGCTTTTGGGGTATTTTCGCAGATCGAAGACAATGATATCGACTTTTTTCCGGCTCTGCTTGTTGATTGGGACATCAATGACCGCTGGAACCTGAATACGGGCTCGGGGATTGGGGCCACGCAGGGGCCGGGTCTGACGCTCAGCTATGCGCTCAACGACACGATGAATCTTTCCCTGTCGGCCCGGTATGAGCGTATTCGCTTCCGGCTGGACGATGATGGGCTGGCGCCAAATGGCGTGGGCGAAGACAAAAGCATCCCCGTGGTGATCTCGTTCGGGTATAACCCCAATCCCGGTGTTTCGCTGAATGTCTTTGCGGGGGCCGAACTTGATGGGCGCTTGACGCTGGATGACTCAAATGGAACAGAGCTTAGCCGCCAGAGCTATGACACAGCCCCGCTGGTAGGTGCGGCCTTCAGGGTCAGGTTTTAGGCGCGCAAAATTCTGGTCATCACAGCCCTTGCGGATACTGGCGCCTTGCGATCTGTTGCGGGCAACGGGAAACCCGCAGGCAAAAGGAGCCCATGTTGGACTGGCGCGATCACGGTATCCTTTTGACCACGCGTCGCCATGGGGAAACGGCGGCCATCATCGAGGTTTTCACCGAAAGCCATGGCCGCCATGCCGGTGTTGTGCGGGGCGGGACCAGCCGCAAGATTGCCCCGATCCTGCAACCGGGGGCGCAGCTGGATGTGCTGTGGCGCGCTCGGCTTGAGGAACATATCGGAACCTTTCAGGTTGAACCGTTGCGATCGCGTGCCGCGGCTGCATTCTCTGGCCGATTGGCCCTGGCAGGATTAAACGCAGTTGTTGCGTTGCTGACGTTCTGTCTGCCAGAGCGGGAGCCTCATCCGGCGATTTATACGCAAACCGAACGGTTGATGGACTTGCTCGGGCAGGACGAGATTTGGCCGCTGGCTTATCTGCGGTGGGAGTTGGCCTTGTTGGAAGAACTAGGGTTCGGTCTTGATCTTTCGTCCTGTGCAGTGACCGGTTCAACCAGCGGTTTGGCCTATGTCTCACCCAAAACCGGCCGCGCGGTCAGTGCCAAAGGGGCAGGGGAATGGGCAGACAGGCTGTTGCCGCTGCCCCCGTGCTTGCGAGGAGAGGGGCGCGCACCCGACGCAGAGATTGCACTTGGCCTTCAGACAACAGGATATTTTCTGGCACACCATCTGGCCCCGTCGCTGGGGAATCACCCTCTGCCCGAGGCACGGGCGCGTTTTGTGGATCAGTTTACTCGACGGCTGTGAACACCATCTCGTGTCCTGCATCATTGCGCAGGATCAGAACGTTGCCAGATACCTCGGACTGGGTCATGGCCATCAGGGCGGCAAAGTAGAACCCTTCGGCTTCAAGCCCGGCGCAGGCGGCGCGGGTGGCAGTCAGATCAGCGATTTCGAACCATGGGTAAGGCGCGGTCAGGGTGCCGCTATAGCTGTTGCAAGGGGCATTGCCCTCGATCCTGTCTTGTTCAGGGAAGCGTAGCAGGGCGCTGGCCTGGTAAGGCTGACCATCGATTTCTTGCAGCGCCCAGGTCGTATCGGCCGCGCCATAAGCGGCGACGGTCTCGTCCTTGTCGCATTGAAACAGGACCAACATCGGCAGGGTCAGGATCAGGCGTATCATGTAACCGGTTTAACCCACCAAACGCACGGACGGAACCGCTGCTACAAAGGCAACTCACCGTTCAGCAGCTCTTGCCGCACTTCCAGTCGGGGGCGCCAGTTGTACTTGGTGTCTTCCTGTACCGGCGCCCATGTCAGTGCACCGCTGGCCCGCCAAGGATCAAGGATGATCCCGTCATACATCGAATCTCCTTCGGCGCTGATCAGGGCCGAGTGATGGATGATCCTGAATTGGGTGGGTGGTGATGTCGCCCAATGTATATCCAGCGTGCGAAAATCTTCCTGCCGCAGGCGCTTGGTCATGGCTTCGGCCCAGTCATTGCACAAACCGCGCTCACGAAAGCCATTGATAACCTTGGCATTGTGGATGATGGCCGAGTCAGTGACATTCCAGTCCTGCTTTAGCTGCTGTGAGTAGGTATACGAGAGGGTAGCGGCCGTTCGCGCCTCGACCGGATCGACATCGGGACCAAGGGATTGGATCGCATATGCCAGCGTGTCGATATCGTTTTGGCTGGCCGTCGGCTGTGTGGTGGCGCAGCCGCCCAGCACAAGGGCAGTCACGATTGCCCAGACTGCGAATAGTCGTGTGGTCATTCCTGCTGCGATCCTTTGTATCAGGGCCAGTAGGTGATCTATCGGGGATCAGGGCCAAGTTCAAAGGTGAAATTCACTTGTCGGAGGATGACCACCGACGTTTGAGCCCCCGTGCCCGTCATTTGTGCAATTTCAATTTCGCAAGAAAAAACCCGGCGCGCAGGCCGGGTTAGTTGGGGAAACAGGAGTGCCGAATTCGGTCACCCAAGCAAACGTCGGGCTATGACCTGTGCCTGAATTTCGGCTGCTCCCTCGAATATGTTCAGAATGCGTGCGTCGCACAGGACGCGGCTGATCTTGTATTCCAGCGCAAACCCGTTGCCGCCGTGAATTTGCAGGCCATTATCCGCAGCAGCCCAAGCCACGCGCGCGCCCAGCAGCTTGGCCATTCCGGCCTCAAGATCACAGCGGTGCCCGTTGTCCTTCTCGCGGGCCGAGAAATAGGTCAGCTGACGGGCGATCATGATCTCGACCGCCATCATCGCCAGTTTGCCCGAGACACGGGGGAAGTTGATCAGGGACTTGCCGAACTGCTTGCGGTCCTGTGCGTATTGCATGGCGATATCCAGCGCGCTTTGGGCCACACCGACAGCACGCGCGGCGGTTTGGATACGGGCGGATTCAAAGGTCTCCATTAGTTGTTTGAAGCCTTTGCCCTCTTCTCCGCCCAGCAGGTTTTCCGCCTTCACGTGGAAGCCGTCAAAGCCCAGCTCGTATTCTTTCATGCCACGATAGCCCAAAACCTCAATCTCGCCGCCGGTCATGCCCGGGGTTGGGAAGGGGTTTTCTTCCGTTCCCGGCGTTTTTTCGGCAAGGAACATGGACAGGCCACGGTGATCGGTGCTGTCCGGGTTGGTGCGGGCCAGCAGGGTCATCACATGAGTGCGCGCGGCATGGGTAATCCATGTCTTGTTACCGGTAATCTGGTAATCGCCGTTTTCATCCTTCACGGCCCGCGTTCGCAGGCTGCCAAGGTCAGAGCCGGTGTTCGGTTCGGTGAAAACAGCTGTTGGCAGGATTTCGGCGCTGGCCAGTTTTGGCAACCAATTGGCTTTTTGCTCTTCCGTGCCGCCTGCAATGATCAGTTCCGCCGCGATTTCCGAGCGGGTGCCCAGCGAGCCCACACCAATATAGCCGCGCGAAAGCTCTTCCGAGACCACGCACATCGAGGCCTTGGACAAGCCAAACCCGCCATATTCTTCCGGTATGGTCAGGCCAAAGACGCCCATCTCGGCCAGTTCTTCAATGACTTCCATCGGGATCAGTTCATCCTTCAGGTGCCATTCATGCGCGTTTGGCTCGACCTTTTCTTGGGCGTAACGTCGAAACTGGTCGCGGATCATTTCCAGTTCCTCGTCCAGCCCCGAAGCACCGAACATGGTGGCCCCTGCCTGATCCTCCATCAGCGCGACAAGGCGGGTGCGCGCGGCCTGAGTATTGCCGTTTTGTGTAAGGGTCATGACCTCGGGCCCCATCAGGGCACGCATGTCATCCTGGCCTAATCCAAGATCCTGAAGACGGACGATTTCCCCCTGGTTCATCTGGATGCCGCCGTAGATCTGCCAGAGATATTCGCCAAAGGCGATCTGGTGCAGCAGCTGCTCCATCTCGCCAAACCTGCCGTCGGCATTCAGCGCTTCAGCCCAGTGCTGCATCTGTTGCAGCGATTGGGTGTAGGTTGCCAGCCATGCAAGTCCATGAGCGGCCGTTTGATGCGCCTCAATCAATGCACCAGATACACGCCCATCCTCGGTCACAGAGTTGCGCACAATCGCGCGAGCACGATCAAACACCGTTTCCACCGCCGGGATAGCCGCACGGGTCAGTGCCAGAAGGTCGGGCAGAATAGCGGATGGTGTCATCTGGGTAACATCTTGTCCGTCAGGGGCCATGAATCACGTCCTTTTCTGGTGTCGTCTGGTCTTATCATGCTGCACGTGCAGCGCAAGAAAAATACGAATTATCAAGCAAAATAGTTCTAAAATTGCTTTATCAATTTTGCAGTGCAGCGCGCGTCAATAGTGGTATCACGGGGCCATGACACTGCTTTCCTTGCTTAACCCAAACGAACTGTTTTTGGCCGCTGGCGTTGCGCTTGTGGCTGGTTGGGTCAAAGGTATGGTTGGATTTGCCATGCCGATGGTTCTGGTTTCAGGGCTTAGTATGTTCCTGCCGCCGGACTTGGCGCTTGCCGGGTTGATTTTGCCGACTTTGGTAACGAATGGCTTTCAGGCCCTTAGCGAAGGTATTCCGGCCGCCATATCCGCGATGAAGGCGTTTCGCGTGTTCCTGGCCGCAGGGCTGGTGTTTTTGTTGATCGGGGCTCAGGTGGTCAGTTCGCTGCCCGCGTCAACGTTTCTGTTGATAATCGGCATCCCAGTTTCGTTGTTTGCCCTGATTCAGGTTTTGGGCGTGCAATTGGTCCTTCGTAATCCGTCACCTCGGATTGAATTGGGCATTGGTTCTGTTGCGGGATTTGTCGGAGGAATGTCGGGCATCTGGGGGCCGCCAACCGTTGCGTATCTGACTGCGCTGAACACACCAAAAGCAATGCAAATGCGGGTTCAGGGGGTGATCTACGGCTTGGGGGCCGTTGCCCTGATGGTTGCCCATGTGGGGTCGGGGATATTCCGGGCCGAAACGGCACCGTTCTCGGCCGCATTGGTCATACCTGCGGTCATAGGGATGTGGATCGGTCTGCAATTGCAATCACGGATCGATCAGGCGCTGTTTCGAAAAGTGACGCTGTTGGTCCTGCTGGTAACTGGATTGAACCTATTACGACGAGGGTTGATGGGTTAACCGCGCTTGTCGGCAATACGAAAGGCGAAGTACAAAGCCAGCATCAGGAAGAAAAGCCCTGAAATATCACCGATTAAAAAAGCGACATACTCGGCGCGTGCGCTACCGAAAGCTATGTTGGTCAGACCTGAGACAAGAAAAGACGTTATGATCCCCACCGCCATCACACAGGCCCAACACGGTTTGCGGTCAGGTCGGGGGAACAAGTCCCAACCAACCCATTTGCATATGTAGAACACCGCCGGAACGGTCGTGACGGCAATGACGATGGCCATCAATCGGCTTGGCAGGAAAACATCACTGCCACCCAAAAGGGCGAAGACGACAAATACGCCGGGTAAAAGCGCGAAAACCGCCCGCCATCCCAGCAGCCAAGCTGCTATAACCCGCACACCATGCGGCAGGAACAGCAGACTGGCCCGACTGGGATATTCGGGGAAAAACATGTTCTGAAGCGGCGTCAGAACTTCGAACGTCAGCAGCGATGCCACGACATAGGCCAAAGATGAGTAGAACGTGTCCGTAGCCCACCTGCGCACGAGTTTCAGCCACGTATGCGCAGGTTTGCGGTGTTACTTGGGGGCATGAACGATGTACCGCCCTCGGTTTGCGGTGCCGCTTTGCGACAGATATCCTTTTTGAACCAGCGATTTCAGCGCGCGAAAAAAGGTCGGGCGCGAAACGCTTCGCACCAAGGTATGCTCGATCAAACCGAATGTGCGTACCTCGTCGTCTGACTTCGAAAGCTCTTCGGCTGCGTAGTATATGTCGCGCTCCACCGGAGACAGTTGCTCAAGGCCCAGCGTGCGTTCCATACTCTGCATCAGTTTACGCAGTTCAGTCAGTTTTGAGATTTCCGTCATAGTCTACCTGTCTTTACTTGTGCCAACCGTTGCCGCCTTGCGGTACGACCAGAGATGCCAATTCTTTGGCGGCGTCCAAAAGGTCGCATGTTGACACTCATCCCCTCTGTCGCAGACGTATTTTGTCATTGGGTGGCAAATGTGTTGATTTGAGAGTTTGCCCGAGCGACCCAACGATATTTACGTCCCGCCCGAAGAAAAGGCTTCGGGCTTTTTTTATTTCGACAGATGCAAAAGCTAATTGAATAGCGCGTTTCGGGCAACGCGTTTTGTGCAGACAATGTGACATACAACGATATTGTGATGTTGCCGAGATAATTTGGCGATATTGTCTGGTAAGCTGCCCAAAAGGACATTGGGGGCAGGATGCCCCCAAAGTCAGATCAGCCGATTGCCACGGCTTTGATGTCTTCGTCGATGAAGGGCAGGTACTGTTCGAAATTCTCTGCGAACATCTGCACCAGTTTGTCGGCCTGTTTGTCAAAGGCGGCCTGATCGTCCCACGTACGGCGCGGGTCCAGAAGAACTTCGGCCACGCCGGGCACGGCCACGGGCACGTCAAACCCGAAATTGGCGTCCTTGCGGAACTCGGCGTCGCGCAGCGAACCATCCAGCGCAGCGGTCAGCAGCGCGCGGGTCGCCCGGATTGGCATCCGCGACCCGACACCGTAGGCGCCGCCGGTCCAGCCGGTGTTCACCAGCCAGCATGTTGCACCGTGCTGAGCGATTTTTTCACGCAGAAGATTGCCGTATACCTCCGGGCGGCGCGGCATGAATGGGGCGCCGAAACACGTTGAGAATGTCGGCTGGGGTTCGGTGATGCCGCGTTCGGTCCCTGCAACTTTCGAGGTGAAGCCCGACAGGAAATGATACATCGCCTGCGCCGGGGTCAGCCGCGCGATCGGAGGCAGAACGCCAAATGCGTCGCAGGTCAGCATGATGATATTCTTCGGGTGACCGCCAAGGGCGCTGCTGGAGGCATTCGAGATATATTCGAGCGGGTAGGCGCAGCGCATGTTTGCCGTCAGCGAGTCATCCTCGAAGTCCAGCTCTTTGGTTTCTGGGTCAAAGACCATATTCTCGATCACCGTGGCGAACTTGCTGGTTGTCGCGTAGATTTCCGGCTCGGCCTCGGGGTTCAGGTTGATGGTCTTGGCATAGCAGCCGCCTTCAAAGTTAAAGGTGCCGCGGTCCGACCAGCCATGTTCGTCGTCACCGATCAGGGTGCGCGCAGGGTCGGCGGACAGCGTGGTTTTTCCCGTGCCGGACAGGCCAAAAAACACGGCGGTATCGACCGGGTTGCCAACGGCATGGTTGGCCGAACAGTGCATCGGCATCACACCTTTTCCCGGCAGCATGTAGTTGAGTAGGGTGAACACAGATTTCTTGTTCTCACCTGCATATTCGGTGCCACCGATCAGGATCAGCTTACGGTCAAAGTTCAACGCGATCACGGTCTCGCTGCGACAGCCGTGCCTGGCCGGATCCGCCTGGAAACTGGGGCAGTTGATGATGGTGAAGTCAGCGACGAACTCGTCCAGATCTTCGCGATCCGGGCGACGCAGCAGATGACGGATGAACAGGTTGTGCCAGGCCAGTTCTGTGACCATGCGAACGTTTATTGAAAAGGCAGGGTCGGCACCGCCTACCAGATCCTGCACAAAGTAGTCGCGGCCCTTCATATGGGCCAGCATGTCATCGTGCAAAGCGTCAAAGCCTTCGGGGCTCATCTCGGCATTGTTTTCCCACCAGATAGTGTCAGCAACGCTGTCGGTCTTGACAACGTGCTTGTCTTTGGGAGAGCGACCTGTGAACTTGCCGGTGGTGACCAAAAAAGCCCCGCCATTGCCAAGAGTGCCTTCGCCGCGCTTCAGCGCCTCTTCGATCAGGGCTGGTTCCATGAAGTTATAATAGACATTTCCCAGACCCCCGATGCCCTGATCTTCGAGGCGGAATTGCGGGTTGACCCGTCCAGATGTCATGTGTGTCTTCTCCTTTGGCGGCGCTTCGGCGGGTGGGCCGCATGCGCTCTTGGGGCATTTTGCCGGATCGTTCCGGCGGACAGGCGGGTCTTATCATGGTCATTTAGGGCGTGAACAGGACGGTTTGGCGCAGTTAGCGCAACCAAATTCAGGTTTAGCGCCACCAGGAATTTCCTGACGGAAATCAATGCGCGTTTCTGAAGCCATTAACGGCTTTTTTGCCGCAGCTGTGTGACAACAAACGCACGATTCGCAGATACGGATTGATTCGCGGACATAAAAAAGACAAAGATGCCCTACTAATAAGCGAAATATTGCATGAGTGAGCAGGAATAGGGGTAAACCCGATGTCGAAGATTGCACTGGTGGACGACGACAGAAATATTCTGACGTCTGTGTCCATGACTCTCGAAGCCGAAGGGTTCGAGGTTGAAACCTATAACGACGGGCAAGCAGCCCTGGACGCATTCAACAAAAAACTGCCCGATATGGCCGTGCTGGATATAAAAATGCCACGCATGGACGGTATGGACCTGTTACAAAGGCTGCGGCAGAAAACCCAGATGCCGGTCATCTTTCTAACGTCGAAAGACGATGAAATCGATGAGGTTCTTGGCCTGCGTATGGGCGCGGATGACTATGTGAAAAAGCCCTTTTCACAGCGGTTGCTTGTTGAACGCATCCGTGCGTTGCTCCGCCGGCAAGAGGCTACGTCCGGCGATGTGACCAATGCCGCTTCGGGCGATACCAAAGTGATGGAACGGGGTGACCTGCGGATGGACCCGCTGCGCCATGCGGTCAGCTGGAAGGGGGCGGACGTTTCACTGACCGTGACCGAGTTTCTGTTGCTACAAGCGCTGGCACAACGCCCCGGTTTCGTCAAAAGCCGTGATCAGCTGATGGATGTCGCTTATGATGATCAGGTCTATGTCGACGACCGGACCATCGACAGCCATATCAAGCGCCTGCGTAAAAAAATGCGCGCCGCAGACCCAGAGTTTTCGGCAATCGAAACACTGTATGGCATCGGATACAGGTACAACGAAGAATAAGCGTGGCCACTGAGAAGGGGTAACCGAACCTCGTGCGCGATACAGAGCAAGCCAGCGAATTGCGGGACGGCGACGTCGTTCTGGGGGATGACTGGGTCATCCCGCAGGATCCGGAGTCGGCCGAGCTGCGGGCGTCGCGCCAACGTCGCAACATGTTCTCGTTGCGGGGCTCGCCTCTGGCGCGCAGGATTATCACCTTCAACCTGATTGCTCTTGTTATCCTTGTTACGGGGCTGCTGTACCTCAACGATTCCCGCGAGGACCAGGTCCAGCAAACGGCGCGCAATCTTATCGGTGACGCGCAGCTTGTCAGCAACGTGTTCGAAACCCAATTGCGGCAGAACCTGATTGGGCATTCTCAGGTCACATCTGCACTGGATGTCAAGGATACGCTGGCTGGGCTCAGCCTGCCAGACGGGGGCGAAGTTTTTGTATACGACGCAGACGGCACGCTGATTGGCTGGACGCGCGGGGTGGCGGCCCCTTCGCAGAACACTGCGTTGCTAAAAAACGGCTCCGAGGTTCAGACCGGCAGCACTTTGATCAGTGATGCGCTGAACGCCGTCTGGACTGGATTGTCCCGGGTATTTACACGCTCGGAAATCGATGAAGCGCCGACTTTGGCGCAGCGCGTGCAAGACCTCATTCCTGACGCCTTGAGGGGAGAGTTGCAGGTCGAAGCGGTAAAGGATGCAGCCGGCAAGACAGTTATCGTCGCGGCGGCTCCGATCCTGCAGGATGGGGCGCCTATGGGGGCTGTGGCAATGGCCGGTCCTGCTGGTGAAATCGACGCGCTGGCCCGGCGCGAACAGGAACGTATCCTGCAAATGTTCGTCGTGGCGCTTTTGGTCTCTATCGGCCTGAGCCTTGTTCTGGCATCCACCATTGCCAACCCGTTGGCGGATCTCGCCGCTGCGGCTGAGACGGGCAAAGACCGGGGGGCCGGTGTCAATCCGGGCCGTATCCGCATTCCCGACCTCAGCGCGCGGCCAGATGAAATCGGGCGTCTCAGCCAGGCTTTGCGGGGGATGGTTTCGGCATTGTACAACCGCATCGATGCAAACGAACAGTTTGCTGCTGATGTCGCGCACGAAATCAAGAACCCACTTGCGAGTTTGCAGTCGGCCGTTGGAACTTTGCGTGTGGTCAAGCGCGACGACCAACGCGATAAATTGCTGGGCGTGATCGAACATGATGTGCGTCGGTTGGATCGTTTGGTCAGTGATATCTCGAACGCGTCACGTCTGGACGCTGAGTTGGTCAAGGAAGAGGAACAGCCTTTCGATCTGCTCAAGCTTTTGGACAATATCGGGCAGTATTTGGGTGAAGATGCCCGCGCCAAAGGCATTGATTACATTACCGATCTTCCGCGTCAGCCGATTGTCGTCAATGGGCTTGAGGCGCGTCTGGCGCAGGTTTTCGTCAACCTGATCACTAACGCGATTTCATTCTGCGAAGACAGCGACGCCATACGCGTCTGGGTGCGTCGCCGAGAAAACCGGGTGCTGATCGTGGTCGAAGACACAGGCCCCGGCATTCCGGATCAGGCGTTGACCAAAATCTTCAAGCGGTTCTATTCGCAGCGACCGGAAGAGCATTTTGGCAACAATTCCGGCCTTGGGCTGGCGATCTCGAAACAGATTGTAGAAGCTCATGGCGGTGTGATTTGGGCCGAAAATATCCGCCCGACCGAGGCAGACATTACATCGGACCCGCTGGGTGCGCGATTTGTGGTGGGGTTGCCGGTGTAAACGCATGAGTGGCCAGACCCTCTTGGACATTCGACATCAGAACACAGCTATCGTTCACGGAACATGCGTGGCCGTCGAAGGGCGCGGCGCTTTGGTCGTGGGACCTTCGGGATCAGGTAAATCGGCGTTGGCCTTGCAGATGATGGCATACGGGGCAGCGCTGGTTGCCGATGACCGTGTTGCCCTGACCATGGTTGACGGAAAGGTTATTGCGGATGCTGTTCCGACGTTGCGCGGAGTGATTGAGGCTCGGGGCGTTGGACTGCTTCGTGCAAACGCCGCTGGGACAACGCGGGTCTGTTACGTGGTGGATCTTGATCAATCCGAGCCCGCCCGTTTGCCGGCCCCGGTTACAACCGTTGTCCTGAGGCAAACTGTGCCCTTGCTTCGGGCGGCAGGCATCCCCAATTTGTCCGCAATACTGATGCAACTTTTGAAAATGGGGCGTTTAGACCCGGAATGGCCCAGCACTTAAAACCGCAACGGCGTATTGTTTTGGTCACGGGCCCATCAGGCGCGGGCCGTTCGACTGCAATCCGTGTGCTTGAAGACCTGGGCTTCGAAGCCATCGATAATCTTCCCATGGGTCTGTTGATGCGCCTTTTGGATGGGCCGCAGGATGATCGGCCGATGGCCCTGGGTATCGACGCGCGCAACCGCGATTTCTCGACAATCGGGTTCATAGAACTGGCCGTGCGCCTGAGGCGCATGGAACAGGTTGATTTGACAACGCTTTACCTTGATTGCAATGACGAGGTTCTGCTGCGGCGTTTTTCGGAAACCCGCCGCCGACATCCAGTGGCCACCGATGCAAGCCCGGAAACAGGTGTGAGGCAGGAAAAAGAGCTTTTGGCCCCGATCCGCGAGATTGCAGATACGCTGATTGACACCTCCCCGCTGAATGTCCACCAGCTGCGAGAAGAGGTCGAGCGCTGGTTTGCTCCACAAGGCGGGCGGCACCTCGCGGTTTCGATCGAGTCATTTTCGTACAAACGGGGCCTTCCGCGCGGGCTTGATATGGTCTTCGATTGCCGGTTTCTGGCCAATCCATATTGGCGCTCGGAACTGCGGTCGGAAGATGGTCGAAACCCGGACGTTGCCAGCTATGTACAATCTGATACGAATTATGCTCCGTTTTTCGATCGGGTTGTTGATTTGCTGAACCTGTTGCTGCCAAGCTTCCGTGCAGAAGGCAAAGCACACCTGTCAGTGGCTTTTGGCTGTACCGGCGGGCAACACAGGTCAGTTGCCATGGCAGAAGCGGTCGCAAAGGCTCTTGCAGAGAAGGGGCAGCAAGTGGCAATTAGGCACCGCGAAATGGAACGTCGATCGTTGAATGTGAGGCCGGATTGATCGGGATTGTAATCGTAGCACATGGTGGGTTGGCCAGAGAGTATCTGGCAGCCGTGCAGCATGTGGTTGGAAAGCAACCCGGTCTGATCGCAATTTCGATTGAGGCAGATCATAATCGCGAAGAAAAGCAGGCCGAAATTTGTGTGGCCGCTGACAGTGTGGATGTTGGGGATGGGGTCGTTGTCGTGACCGACCTGTTTGGGGGAAGTCCGTCGAATCTGAGCCTGCGCGCCTGCGCCCCGCATGATCGTCGTATTCTTTACGGTGCAAATCTGCCTATGTTGATTAAGCTGGCCAAAAGCCGCCACCTGCCTGTGGCCGACGCCGTGCGGCAGGCGATGGAGGCTGGACGTAAATACATCAATGCGCAAAATGTGACATTAGAAGAAGACCGGACTGATTAAGAATGACCAACCGAAGTTTGAAAATAGTAAACGAAAAGGGTTTGCACGCCCGCGCCTCGGCCAAGTTGGTTGAGGTGGTCGAGGGCTTTGATGCCCAAGCCGAAGTATCCAAAGACGGTTTTTCTGCTTCGGGCGACAGCATTATGGGCCTTTTGATGTTGGCAGCATCGCATGGAACGACTATTGACGTCGAGACGTCCGGACCGGATGCTGAGGCGTTGGCTGATGCTTTGGAAACCCTGGTGAATGACAAGTTCGGGGAAGGGTTCTGACCTCATCGGCCGCGCGATGAAGAACGGGATGACCAGGAATTGGCGGAAACTACGCACGAGACCAAGACAGGCTCTTTGGTGGATGGGGCTAAAGATCAGGGCGAAATCTACGACCGTAGAACCCTGACTTACGCGAACTCGTTCGACGATGTCTGGACCTCAACCGCCATTCGCGCGATTGAATGGTGCACCGGCAAGCTGACCATTCTGCGTATGGTCAACAAATTCGAAAAGAAGAACGAATATTACCGCGGTCAAAGGTTCTGGGGCGGCGCGCTTGAGGTTATGGGAATCGACCTGACCACGCCGGAAGAGCAGATTACCCGCATTCCGAAAGAAGGCCCCGTGGTCGTGGTGGCGAACCATCCGCACGGTATGGTTGACGGTATGATTCTTGCTGAGTTGATCGGCCGGGTTCGCAGTGACTACAGAATCCTGACCCGCTCTGTTTTGACCGGTTTGGACGAGGCGGCGACATCATTCATGATCCCGGTTCCGTTCCCGCATGACCCCGAGGCGCAAGGCAAAATGCTGGAAATGCGCGGCAAGGCAATGGATCACCTGAAAGAAGGGGGGGTTGTAGCGTTGTTCCCCTCGGGCGTTGTCATGTCTTCCGACGACTGGTTTGGCCCCGCGCAAGAGCGGGAATGGAACGTGTTTACCGCCAAGATGATCCGTCGGTCAGGTGCACGCGTGGTTCCCATCTTTTTCCCCGGTCGAAATTCGCGCGCTTACCAGATCGCCAACAGGCTGTCCCCGATTTTGCGGCAGGGGCTTTTGCTGCATGAGATCGTGCGATCCTGCAACAAGCCGCAGTCTCCTGTGATCGGCGAGCCGATTTCGGATGAAGATATGCAACTGCTAGAGCGTGATCCGCGCGGCTTTATGGCGTGGTTGAGAAAACACACGATGTCATTGGGCGAAACGCTGAAACGCTAGACAGCCAGACCCGAAGGACAAGAGGGGCTTTGCCCCTCTGCATCAGCGAGTGGGAACCGGAACCTCGCCTCTATAGTCATAAAACCCACGATCGGTCTTGCGCCCCAGCCAACCGGCTTCGACATATTTGGTCAGCAATGGGCAGGGACGGTATTTTGTGTCTGCCAACCCATCATGCAGCACGTTCATGATGGCCAGGCAGGTGTCCAGCCCAATGAAATCAGCCAGTTCTAGTGGGCCCATCGGATGGTTCGCGCCCAGCTTCATGGATTGGTCTATGGACTGCACGTTTCCAACGCCCTCGTACAATGTATAGACCGCTTCGTTGATCATCGGCATCAGAATGCGGTTCACGATAAAGGCGGGGAAGTCTTCGGCACTGGCAGCCGTTTTTCCCAGACGATCCACGACGGCCTTGCACGTGTTGAAAGTTGGTTCATCCGTCGCAATGCCGCGGATCAGCTCGACCAGTTGCATCACCGGAACCGGGTTCATGAAGTGAAACCCCATGAACCGCTCTGGCCGATCTGTGCGGCTGGCCAGCCGGGTAATTGAAATGGATGAGGTGTTCGAGGTCAAAATCGTATGCGGTTGCAGATGCGGTTGCAGGTCCTCGAAAATTGCCTGTTTGATCGTCTCGCGTTCGGTTGCGGCCTCGATCACCAGATCGGTCTGCCCCAGTTCGGGCAGCGCAAGCGTGGTTTTGATCCGCTTGAGCGCGGCCTGCATCGCCTCGTCCGTGATTTTCCCGCGCGAGGCCTGGCGCGCCATGTTGCCTTCGATCGTAGACAGTGCGGCATTCAGCGCGTCCTGGTTCACGTCGTTCAGCAGAACGTCATATTCTGCCAGGGCCAGCACATGGGCGATGCCATTGCCCATCTGGCCTGCGCCGATCACTCCGACTGATTTTACGTCCATGTTCTGATGCCTCTGAGTCTCGGGGTTGGGGGGACACTACCGGCAGACCGGTGGGGGCGGCAAGGGGATCAGACGCATCGAATTTGCTTAAATGCGCACATTAAGACTTTCTCAAGACTTGCGGCTTCAAGATGGCAACCGGGTGAAAAATGGGTGAGTGTCATGAGCTATCATCAAACAGGCTCGGCAGGTGCCGGGCATGCCGTATGCCAATACGGTGAATCACGTCTTTGGTTTCGTGGGCCAGAGCGGTCGTTGGATACCGTCTACATGGTTTGCACGGGCGGGGATGAAACCTATGGGCGGTTTGTAGAGCGTCCCTTCGCCACGATTCTCGAAGAAAAGCTGGATCGGCGCTGCCTGAATCTTGGAAGTCTTTTCTGCGGGGTTGAGGCGCTGTGCAACGACGCAGGTTTGTTCAAGCTTTTAAATATGGCCGAGTTGTGCATCCTTCAGGCGCCGGGTGTTCTCAGCCAGACGAATCACTTTTACCGCGTCCATCCCCGGCGCAATGACCGGGTTCTTACACCAACATCGGACTTGATCGATCTATATCCCGAACTGGACTTCACCGATGTTCATTTCGTGCACCATTTGATGAGTTCTTTGCAAAGTCATCAAGATGCGCGTTTCGAGGTTGTTGTCGATGAGTTGCGCCACAACTGGGTTCGGAAAATCAGTGACTTGCTACACAGGCTGGAGGTACCGGTCATTCTGTTGGGGCTAAGAGTGCTGCAACACAAAGATGGAGACCGCCAAAATGAAAGAACAGTCGTAACACCGGAAATGTTTGAGGCTGTCAGCCCCCTATGCGTGGATTTTGTTGAAGTCTCGGTGCCTGTATCCGGCCAGTCCGACGCGCTTGAGGATATGTTGTTCGGAACACTGCAGCAGCCGATGGCTGAGTACATGATCGGCCCGGCGGCGCATAAGGCAATTGCGGACGCGCTGTTGGGGTCAATCCGAAGGCAAATCTAAAAAAGGCCCGCCTTTGGGCGGGCCTTCGAGTATTTTAGTTGAAAGTCGTAGCAGACTTAGCCGAGTTTCTCGGTCAACTCCGGCACGGCCTGGAAAAGGTCGGCGACCAGACCGAAGTCCGCGACCTGGAAGATCGGGGCTTCTTCGTCTTTGTTGATCGCAACGATGACCTTCGAGTCCTTCATACCCGCCAGGTGCTGGATAGCGCCCGAGATGCCGACAGCGACATAGAGGTCAGGTGCAACAACCTTACCGGTCTGACCAACCTGCCAGTCATTCGGGGCATAGCCCGAGTCAACCGCTGCACGCGAGGCACCAACAGCGGCGCCCAGCTTATCGGCCAGGGTTTCGATCAGCTTGAAATCGTCTTCTGAACCGACACCACGGCCGCCCGAGACAACAACACCAGCCGAGGTCAGTTCCGGACGGTCGCTTTCAGCCACCTTGTCCTCGACCCACGACGACAGGCCTTCGGCCGCCGGGACTGAGATGGTCTCAACCGGGGCCGCGCCGCCTTCTCCCGCCGCGTCAAAGCTGGCGGTCCGCAGGGTGACAACCTTTTTGGCGTCGTTCGATTTCACGGTCTGGATCGCGTTGCCCGCATAGATCGGGCGCTCAAAAGTTGAACCGTCAACCACGCCTGACGCATCCGAGATTACCATCACGTCCAACAGCGCGGCCACGCGCGGCATCACGTTCTTGGCGTCGGTGGTGGCGGGGGCAACGATGTGTTCGTACCCATCAGCCAGCGACACGATCAGCGCGGCCGTTGATTCTGCAAGACGGTGACCCAAAGACGCGTCTTCGGCCACCAGAACTTTGGACACACCGTCAATCTTTGCGGCGGCCTCGCCAGCAGCAGCAGCCGAGCTGCCCGCGGCCAGAACGGTCACGTCGCCCAGTGCCTTGGCGGCGTTGACAGCCTTGGCGGTGGCGTCCAGCGACAGCTCACCGTTATTGACTTCTGCCAGAAGAAGAACAGCCATTACACAGCCCCCGCTTCTTTGAGTTTTGCAACCAGCTCGTCAACCGAGCCCACGACGATACCGGCGGCGCGTGCCGGCGGCTCGTCGGTTTTGACAATTTCCAGACGCGGGCTGACATCGACGCCGTAATCGGCGGCGGTTTTCTCATCCAGCGGCTTTTTCTTCGCCTTCATGATGTTGGGCAGCGACGCATAGCGCGGCTCGTTCAGGCGCAGATCAACGGTCACGATGGTCGGCATCTTGACGCTGATGGTCTGCAGGCCGCCATCCACCTCGCGGGTGATCTTGGCGCTGTCGCCTTCGATATCCACCTCAGAGGCAAAGGTGCCCTGGCTCCAGCCCAACAGGGCCGACAGCATCTGGCCGGTGGCGTTCATGTCGTTGTCGATCGCCTGCTTGCCGCACAGAACCAGTCCGGGCTGCTCTTCCTCGACCACTTTGGCCAGGATCTTGGCAACGGCCAGTGGTTCGATGTCCTGATGCACGTCGTCAGCCGCAACGACCAGAATCGCGCGGTCGGCCCCCATGGCCAGCGCGGTACGCAGCGTTTCCTGCGCCTGCTTTACGCCCACCGAAACAGCAATAACTTCATCCGCTTTGCCCGCTTCTTTCAGGCGGATCGCCTCTTCTACGGCGATCTCGTCGAACGGGTTCATCGACATTTTGACATTGGCGAGATCAACACCGCTACCGTCCGCTTTCACGCGGACTTTCACATTATAGTCAATCACGCGTTTGACAGGCACGAGTACCTTCATTTTTGCGCTTTCTCCTCAAAAAACGGTAAGCCGCGAAGCGACTCCACCAATGCTTTCGGGGGATTGAATAGCGTCTCAATTCCCTCTGCAACAGAGTAAAATCGTCACGTCATGGGCTTGGGACGTCGCGTTTCGTGTTTTTTGTCGCTGCGTCCCAAAACTTATCGGTTGGCGCCCGGGACCCACAAAACATCCTGAGTGCCGTTTTCATTGGCGCAGCGGGCCGCCACGAAGAACCAGTCGCTCAGGCGATTGAGGTATTTCACTGCGACTGCGTTTACCGGCTCCAGATTGGTCAGCTCAACCGCCAACCGCTCGGCCCGGCGCGAAACAGTGCGACACACATGCAGATGGGCCGCCAACCGAGAACCGCCCGGAAGGATGAAGCTGCGCAGCGGTTCCAGCGTTTCGTTCATGACGTCGATCTCGGCCTCAAGCCGGTCGATCTGCGATGCAACGATGCGCAGCGGCGGATAGTCAGCCTCGGCGTCTTTTTCCATGTCGGGGCGGCAGAAATCCGCACCCAGATCGAACAGGTCGTTCTGGATGCGCGACAGGGCGGCATCAACGTCACCCTCGGCCTCGGTGCGGGCCACGCCAACGAACGAGTTCAGCTCGTCCACGGTGCCATAGGCCGCCACGCGCCCGGAATACTTTGCAACGCGTTCGCCGTTGCCAAGCGCCGTTTTTCCATCATCGCCGGTGCGGGTATAGATTTTGTTCAGGACGACCATTTACTGCGCTCCTTGTCCACGTAGCCAGACATAGAGCACGATCAGCAACACGGCAATGAACTGGAACAGGATACGCAGGCGCATCATCTTGTTGCTTTTCATGGCTGCCGCTTTGCCGCTTTTGCCGAAGTTTGATATGCCTATCGCCAGCACGACGACAACAGCCGCCATGGCCAAAAGCAGAACGACCATCAAAAGGTCCATGGGTACACCGTCCGCGTTTCTTGTTTCATTAGTCTACCATCTAGCTTTGCAGATTGGAAAAGCGAACGGGTTATTTCGCCTCAGATGTCCGAGAGTATGCGGTCGATGGCGCGGGTCGGTAAAATACGGCGCAGGTAGCCGGCAACATAAGTTGGCGTGGTCACATAGTACCGCGCACGTGGCCGTTTTGTTTCGACAGCACGTGCCAGCTTGTCGGTCACTGCCGAAGCGGGCAGTTCGAACCTGTCGGGACCCGAGGATTCATACAGTCTTTTCAGTAGCGAAGTCTCGTACCGCTCGCGCAGGGCCGAGTTCTGCCAATTGATGAATCGTTCGAAAAAAGGGATCGAGTTTTCTCGGATTTTCGACGTGATCGGTCCGGGTTCAATCAGAATAACCTTTATGTCGGTATCTGCCAGTTCCAGGCGCAGCGTGTCTGTAAGGCCCTCGACCGCATATTTTGTTGCCACGTAAGCTCCGCGCCATGGAAAGGCCACCAACCCCAGAACCGAGGAATTCTGAACGATTCGGCCATGCCCCTGTGCCCGCATCGCCGGAATCACCTGCCGGGTGAGTTCGTGCCATCCAAAAAAGTTGGCCTCGAAAATCTGGCGCAGTCCGTCCGTTGGCAAATCTTCGACCGCTCCGGGCAGGCCATGTGCGCCGTTGTTGAACAACGCATCAAGCGTTCCGCCCGTGGCTTCGAACACCGAGGCCAGCCCCGACGCGATGCTGTCGGCATCGGTATAGTCGATGCGTGGGCTTTCAAACCCTTGCGCCCGTAATCGGTCGCAGTCCCGCTGCTGCCGACAGGACGCAAACACGCGCCAACCCCGGGCTCGCATACCATGAGCAGCATCCTGACCAATGCCCGAAGAGCAGCCGGTGATAAGAATGGTTTTTTGCATGATCTTCCTGACTCTGAACCTCGCCCATAGCTATTGCGAGGCTGTGGTCAGAGCAATCACACCACTGCGTCAGTCCGGGATTTTTCGAACCAGAGATGCCGAAATCCATCCGACTTGTTGCTGTGGTAACACGCGCAATCGCAGCCAGCCGGTTCCGGATTCGCTTAGAACCTCGACCTTCTGGCCAATGGTTGCCTTGCCGACGATGGGATAGATCGTCCCGGGCCCATCACGCATGTTTACGCGGGTGCCCGAAATCTCGCGAATGTCCTTTTCCGGCTCGGGCAGGGTCGGTGCCTCAGCGACATCGCTCTCTACCTCGGTCGTGACCTGGCTCAGCCCCTCTACGCCGTCTTCCAGCGAGGCCAGCGTGAAGTTGGCACTTTGATCGGCAAAGATTGTCAGGCTTGAGAACGACGCAAGGCTCGCGTCGTCGGCTATGATCTGAACTACGTCTTCGGGTTCCGCCTTTGGCGGCTCGTGACTCGTTGGCACTCGGGCTGCAACATTCGATACAAGCTCTTCGGCGCGCGCAGGCGCGACGGTTGTGGTCCGGGCTACAACTTTACGTTGAGGTTGGTCGCTGCGCAGGCCGCGTGGTTCGAAGTTCGGCCCCCCGCTCATGATGTAAAAGCACCATCCGAGTGCAGCGAATGAAATAACAATAAGGCGCGTCATGGCGCATCCCCCGGGTCAATCGTAAGAAACAAGAAATAAGCAGCAGTCTAATTCCAATAGGTTACCATATTTCATGCATCCTGTCGAAAAACGGGGGAAATTGCGGGGGTGCCTCCCCTTGTTGCAAAAAGCGCCACTTGTCCCCAGTAAATGTGTGCTGGTCGCTTTACCAAGGCGCAGTTGCGGCGTATCACATCATGTATGAATGATACGATCGACAACCCCAACATGGAGGCCCCCGAAAACGGGGGCGAGGTGGCCGAGCCGCTGCGCCGCGCGATTGGCGAGCGCTATCTGACCTATGCGCTGTCCACAATCATGCACCGGGCGTTGCCGGATGCGCGGGATGGATTGAAGCCTGTTCATCGGCGAATCCTATACGCCATGCGCGAGCTGCGACTCAGCGCAACGGGCGGTTTTCGTAAGTCGGCCAAGATTTCCGGCGACGTGATGGGTAACTACCACCCGCATGGTGACGCCGCGATTTACGACGCGATGGCGCGTCTGGCGCAGGATTTTAACGTGCGCTACCCGCTGGTCGACGGTCAGGGGAATTTCGGCAACATTGACGGCGATAACCCGGCGGCCTCGCGCTATACCGAGGCGCGGATGACCATCGTGGCCGAAGCTCTGCTTGAGGGGCTGAACGAAGACGCCGTTAATTTCCGTGACAATTATGATGGCACGCTGACCGAGCCGGTCGTGCTGCCCGCGCAGTTTCCCAATCTTTTGGCAAATGGCGCCAGCGGCATTGCGGTCGGCATGGCGACGAATATCCCGCCGCACAATATCTCAGAACTCTGCGACGCCTGTCTGCATCTGATCAAGACGCCGGATGCGCGCGACGACACGCTGCTGAATTACGTGCCCGGCCCGGACTTCCCGACTGGCGGCGTAATTGTTGAGCCACCCGAGAATATCGCGCAGGCCTATCGCACCGGGCGGGGCTCGTTCCGTCTGCGCTGCAAGTTCGAGGTCGAAGATCTGGGCAGGGGTCAGTGGCAGATCGTCGTTACCGAGATCCCCTATCAGGTTCAGAAATCCAAGCTGATCGAAAAGATCGCCGAGCTGATCCAGACCAAGAAAATTCCGATTCTCGCTGATGTGCGCGACGAATCTGCCGATGACATCCGGGTGGTTCTTGAGCCTCGCTCCAAGAATGTGGACCCCGAGGTGCTGATGGGCATGCTGTATCGCAACTCGGACCTTGAGGTGCGGTTCAGCCTGAACATGAACGTGCTGATCGATGGGGTGACACCCAAGGTCTGCTCGATGAAGGAAGTGCTGCGCGCTTTCCTCGATCACCGGCAAGAGGTGCTGCTGCGCCGCTCGCGCCACCGCATGGGCAAGATCGACCACCGGTTAGAGGTGTTAGAGGGCTTTATCGTCGCCTTCCTGAACCTCGACCGAGTGATCGACATCATCCGCTACGACGACGACCCTAAGGCGGCACTGATGCGCGAGGATTGGGGCATCGATCATGTTCGCGCGACCGATGAGTCCGATTATGTCTCGCCCAAGCCGGGCGAGGGCGAGTTGTCCGAAGTTCAGGTCGACGCGATCCTGAACATGCGCCTGCGCAGCCTGCGCCGTCTTGAAGAGATGGAACTGGTCCGCGAGCGCGACGAATTGATGCTGGAGCGCGCCAATCTTGAGGATTTGCTGGCCGATCCGACCCTGCAGTGGTCCAAGATCGCTGAGCAGCTGAAAGAGACCAAGAAAACCTTCGGCAAAGACTACGAAGGTGGCGCGCGGCGCACGCAGTTCGCCGAGGCCGGACAGGTCGAAGAGGTTCCGCTTGAGGCGATGATCGACAAGGAACCGATCACGGTCGTTTGCTCTCAGATGGGCTGGATACGCGCCATGACAGGCCATATCGACCTGAACCGTGAGTTAAAGTTCAAGGACGGGGACGGCCCGCGGTTCATTTTTCATGCCGAAACGACGGACCGGTTAGTGGTTTTTGCCTCAAACGGGCGATTCTACACGGTCAGTGCCGCCAATCTTCCCGGCGGTCGCGGCATGGGTGAGCCCCTGCGCCTGATGGTCGACCTGCCGAACGAGGCGCAGATTATCGACATCCTGATTCACAAGCCCGGGCGCAAGCTGCTGGTGGCGTCGGGGGCGGGCAACGGATTCATCGTGCCCGAGGATGAGGTGCTGGCCCAGACCCGAAATGGTAAACAGGTGCTAAACGTCAAGGGCGACGAAGCGGCAATGATCTGTAGGCCGGTTCAGGGCGATCACGTGGCCGTTGTATCGCAGAACGGCAAGTTCCTTGTGTTCCCAACAGAAGAACTGCCCGAGATGACGCGCGGAAAGGGTGTGCGTCTGCAGAAATACAACATGGCGCGTGGACGGCAGGGCACTTTGGAACTGGATGGCGGCCTGTCCGACGTCACTACGTTTAACTGGGAAGAGGGCCTGAAATGGTCCATGGGCGGTGACAAGACCCGGCACGAGGCCGATATGTCCCAATGGCTGGCCAAACGCGCCAGCGTCGGGAAAAAACCGCCTTATGGTTTCCCGCGCGACTACAAGTTCTCATGACCGTGTGGGTCAGTGGTGAAATTCCGCCGATACGGCTTGGCACAGGCCGTATCAGTGCGCTAGATCATGGGAAACAAGCCTATCGAGACATGACATGTTGCGTATTCTGACCTTGATCGCCGGACTGGCCCTTTTGGGCGCGTGCACGCAGACACAGGTGTACGAAGAACCCGAGTCGCTGGGCGAATTCAAGCTGCGCGTCAATTATGCGTTCGCCGAGAAAGCCAGGCAGGGTCCGGTCTCCCGCGACGCGACCCCCAAGGAGTGGGAAGAGGCGATTCAGAACGCCGTGGATATCCGTTTGGGCCGTTACGACGGTGCACAGGAGTATGATATTGGCATCAGCCTCGAAGGTTACATGCTGGCACCTCCGGGCGTACCAGTCATCTATAACCCCAAAAGTACGGCTATCGTACTTGTGAACGTCTACGATGTTCGCAAAAAAGAGTTTTTGGCAAAGGCCAAACAATTCCAGGTTCTTGAAGACACGACCGGCGAAAGTGCCCTTGCCGGGTCTGGTCACGCCCGGACGAGAGAAGAGCAAATGAACGGCCTGGCGTTGAAAGTGGCCGACCGGGTCGAGGAATGGCTGGCCGAAGAACACGAGGCAAATGGCTGGTTCGACCGTCGCCCGGACCTGATCCAACCGCTTGATTCCGGCGTCGTCACCCAAAATCCGGCATCATAACCCGCTTTCGATGCAGGATGTGCTTGATTTCCCGCTTTGAACCAAATATCCCGCGCGCGCAGATGTAACCACGGGACCAAGGGTCCCCCAAATTGCAAAAGGGCGCCTGAGGAATGGCAAAGGAAAAGTTTGAGCGTACAAAACCGCACGTCAACATCGGCACGATTGGCCACGTTGACCACGGCAAGAC
>NZ_JBXWNC010000017.1:0-88075 GCF_059610165.1 Ruegeria sp. YTSA135
TCGCGATGGAGCAGGGCCTCCGCTTCGCCATCCGCGAAGGCGGCCGCACCGTCGGCGCCGGCGTCGTGTCGAAGATTGTTGAGTAACAACGTCGCAAGACGTTGTTAGCGGTGGGCGGCAGTTGCTCCGCAGGAGCAATGAGAGCCCACACCGTTGAACTAATGAAGGCCGTCCCACAAAGGGGCGGCCTTTTCAATTAAGGCACAAGTAGCCTGCTCGATGGCGCTCCGATGCGATTAACTTGTACTTTATAGTTTGTTCGCTATATTTGAGCTAAAGGTTCCCCCCCGATGATAAGAACCCAAGGGGTTCTCCGTATGGTAGTTGGGGGGGTCAATTGCTCTAATAGTAGTGGCGCTTTCCGGTTCGAAAAATATCAAACTCGCTCTGAATCAAATGACGGATCGTGTCATATGTGCTGGTGTCTCCGTGTTCCCACTTTCTATAAATCGCCCAATTTAGGTAGTCTGCGACTTGGAGACCGTAGTGTGCCTTGGAAGCGTGATGCATAATTCGATAAGGAGTGTCGGAAGGCAACATTTCTTTGAGAATAGACTTAAGACCTTTTTCTATCGCCTTACGTTTGCGTGCGACAGGAATAGAGTCGGTTATGACTACTATTTCGCCAATTCCCTCCCGCGTGTTGTCCACAACATACCTCAGCAGATATCCAAGCATACGAGGATAGAACTTTTCCGGTGCTTGCAGTGCAGGGCCAGTCTTTGACTTCTCCACCAAAACGGCGTCAACCGAATTTTCAGTTAATCCATCCGCCAACATGTCAAAAACCCGACGCCTTACGTGAGCATTGTCGTCAGCACAATGAAAATGCTGAAGCTCAATACGGGGTCTGATTCTGTGCTCGATTAAGTCGTACTTGTAAGTATCCAAACTTGTGTGTAGCCGGAACGGCCTCCTCAAACTGACTGAGGTGATGCTGAAGAATTTGGTTCCGTTTTTGGAAAAATCGAAATTCCCACCCTCGTCGAGAAAAATGTACAGTGTTGAGAGGTCTTCCAATGCTTAATCCTAACGATATTTCTTGCTTCTTGAGACGTACCTCATAGGTTGTGTCGAGAAAAGAACAGGACGCCTTCTTTTCTGAGAGATTGGCAGACTAGGCTGAAACTTGTTGTCCAAGCATGAGCAAGACAACTTCCCCCTTGCCAAACCGCACCAACCCCACTATCACGCGCGAGTTCTCACTAAGAACATCAAGGCGGGGTGATTCCCGCCTTTTGGGTTCGATGAGGGTTGGCGATGCGCGCTTGTCCTCCTCTCAACTCCAACGCCTGATAAAAGGCTGTTAATATGCAAAGCCAAAACATCCGTATTCGGCTGAAGGCATTTGACTATCGCGTTCTGGATGCCAGCACGCAAGAGATCGTCAACACTGCCAAGCGGACCGGCGCGAACGTGCGCGGCCCGATCCCGCTGCCGAACAAGATTGAGAAGTTCACGGTTCTCCGTGGCCCTCACGTTGACAAGAAATCCCGCGACCAGTTCGAGATCCGTACGCACAAGCGTCTGCTCGACATCGTTGATCCGACCCCCCAGACCGTTGACGCGCTGATGAAGCTCGACCTGGCTGCTGGTGTGGACGTCGAGATCAAGCTGCAGTCGTAAGATCGGAGGGTATAGATTATGCGCTCTGGTATTATCGCAAAAAAAGTTGGCATGACCCGCCTGTTCATGGAAGACGGCAAGCAGATTCCTGTGACCGTTCTTCACCTGGACAACCTGCAGGTCGTTGCACAGCGTACCGCTGACAAAGACGGCTACACCGCCGTTCAGCTGGGCGCCGGTGCGGCCAAAGCAAAACGCACCTCGAAGGCCATGCGCGGCCACTACGCCGCCGCCAAGGTCGAGCCCAAGCGTAAGCTGGCCGAGTTCCGCGTCTCCGAAGATGGCTTGATTGATGTGGGCGCCGAAATTTCGGCAGAACACTTCCTGGAAGGTCAGAAAGTTGACGTTTCGGGTACCTCGATCGGTAAAGGCTTTGCTGGTGCGATGAAGCGCTGGAACTTTGGTGGTCTGCGCGCCTCGCACGGTGTTTCGATCAGCCACCGTTCGCACGGTTCGACCGGTCAGTGTCAGGACCCGGGCAAAGTGTTCAAAGGCAAGAAGATGGCCGGTCACATGGGTGCTGCCCGTGTAACCACCCAGAACCTGGAAGTCGTCAAAACCGACGCCGATCGTGGTCTGGTCTTCATCAAAGGCGCCGTTCCCGGACCGAAATCGGGCTGGGTTACCGTCAAGGACGCCGTCAAGAAGAAAGCACCGGAAGGCCTGCCTTTCCCGGCTGCTGTGAAATCGGCTGCAACTGAAGCGACCGAAGCTCCTGCGGAAGAAGCTCCCGCGGAAGGTGGTGAAGCATGAAACTTGATGTAATCAAACTGGACGGCGGTAAGGCCGGCAACATCGAGCTGGATGCAGACCTGTTCGGCCTTGAGCCGCGCGCGGACATCCTGCACCGTGTGGTCCGTTGGCAGCGCAACAACGCGCAGGCCGGCACCCACAAGGTCAAGACCCGCTCGGAAACCAGCTACTCGACCAAGAAGATCTATCGCCAGAAGGGCACCGGTGGCGCACGCCATGGTGACCGCAACGCGCCGATCTTCCGCAAGGGTGGTATCTACAAGGGCCCGACCCCGCGTTCGCACGGCCACGACCTGCCGAAGAAGTTCCGTAAGCTTGGCCTGCGCCACGCTCTGTCGGCAAAAGCCAAGGCAGGTGAACTGGTTGTGATCGAGAACGCCGAAGCTGAAGGCAAGACCGCCGCTCTGGCCAAACAGGTTGCAAACCTGGGCTGGAAACGCGCGCTCGTCATCGACGGCGCGACCGTGAACGAAGGTTTCCTGAAAGCGTCCAAGAACATCGAAGGTCTGGATATCCTGCCGTCGATGGGCGCAAACGTCTATGACATCCTCAAGCGTGACACCCTGGTGCTCACCAAAGCGGCTGTCGAAGCACTGGAGGCTCGTCTGAAATGAACGCGAAGGCAGAACACTACGATGTGATCCGCAAGCCGATCATCACCGAAAAGTCGACCATGGCGTCCGAAAACGGCGCGGTTGTCTTTGAAGTGGCGATCGACAGCAACAAGCCGCAGATCAAAGAGGCCGTTGAGGCGCTGTTTGGTGTGAAGGTCAAAGCGGTGAACACCACTGTGACCAAAGGCAAGGTCAAGCGGTTCCGCGGCCAGCTGGGTCGTCGGAAAGACGTCAAGAAAGCATATGTGACCCTGGAAGAGGGTAACACAATCGACGTGAGCACCGGTCTTTGATCCGACGCTTGCTGCGACTATTTACGGCCTCGGCGGTTCAACCCGCCGGGGCCGATTTCGTTTCGGACCCTGAAACTGTGCGTGCGCAGGTGCTGGAGCAAATGCGAACGTTCAGCGCCGAGCCCTATTTTCAGATTGCCGATGAAAAGCTGGGGCTGTTGTCGGTTTTCGACGATCTGAAATATGACCGGGCGGATGTGGATATGATCTCTCCGGCGATGCGCAAGCATGTGGTCGGCAAGCTTGGCTCGCTGGAGTTCCGCCAGATCTCGGGTACGGTGTTGGAGCACGCCGAAGCCGATATGCGCGTGCACATCCCCAAGTTCCACGCGCTCGGCGCGTCGCCCTTCGACATCGCGCGCTATACTGAGAAACGCCCGCAGGATTACTGCCTCCTGACGCCCACGCAGGTGGCCTGTCAGTTCGTGGATCACTATGAACTGGACGACGCGGTGCAGCGGATTGAGGCGCTGATTACGAAGCACCCGATCAACCTGCTCAAACTGGCGGATTATCTGGAAGGCAAACCCAAACACCGCGCCTTTCGCGAGGTGCTGGGCCATATCAAACTCAAGCAGCGAGTTGCGGTGGAGTCCGAGCCGCTGTGTCGCAGGCGATCTTTGGGGTGAACGGCCGACTGGGCCGTCGGAAAGACGTCAAGAAAGCATATGTGACCCTGGAAGAGGGTTACACCATCGACGTGAGCACCGGTCTCTGATCGGACCCGTCTTTGGAGAGAGATAAAGGCCCCCGCGAAAGCGGGGGTTTTTTTGTTTTAGACATTGATTTAGGGTCTGGCTAAATCAACCTAAGGAAGAAATTTGTGAAGCTAGTTTCGTTTTCTGTGGAAAATTATCGCTCTATTACAACGGCACGAAAAATTCCTCTTTCAGACTATTCTCTTTTGGTTGGGGCGAATAACGAAGGGAAGTCCAACATTCTTCATGCCCTAACGCTTGCTATGAACGCTCTGGTGGAATGGCATCGACAAGTGAGGAGGACCGTCGACGGAAGGCTGATAAAAAGCCCATCAGGAGCGGTAATTCGGCGCCACGGCCGGATTGGATATGATTGGGAGACAGACTTTCCGGTTGGCAAGCAAGGTCGAGCAACTGCTGCAAGCACCACAAACATTACGTTAGAATTTGAACTCGATGAGGCTGAAACGGCAGAGTTCAAAGAGGAAATAAAGAGCAATCTTAACGGAACGCTTCCGCTAATGATCGCTTTTGGTCAACGCACATTTGACGTGTCCGTCAGAAAACCCGGTCGAGGTCAAGCTACCCTCACAAAAAAGAGTACAAGAATAGCGGACTTTGTATCCCAGCGGATCAGGTTTGAGTACATTCCCGCAATACGGACGGCGCAATCTGCCACCAAAGTCATTTCTCGATTGGTTGAGCGGGAGCTTTATCGATTGGAAAGCGACCCTGAGTACGCAGGCGCTGTGAGAAAAATTGAAGAGTTGCAGCAGCCAGTTTTCGACGAGCTTGCAAACACAATTCAAACAACAGTTTCGAACTTTCTTCCGGGCGTTAAATCTGTCGAGTTGAAAAGCAGAAGCGAGTCTCGTTTCCAATCACTTCGACGTGACGTTGAAATCATTGTCGACGATGGCAATTTAACCAAGTTGCACCGCAAGGGGGATGGTGTGCAAAGCTTGGTAGCCCTTGCTTTGATGCGTCATGGTTCAGAGCAAAACGAAGAGGATGTGAGCACCGTAATTGCGATTGAGGAGCCAGAATCTCATTTGCATCCCAGAGCGGTACACGAACTTCGATCAGTGATTGAAACTCTCGCTCTAAAAAATCAAGTGGTTCTCACTAGTCACTCTCCACTATTTGTTAATCCGCACGACCTCAGAAATACGATTATTGTAAAATCTAGCAAGGCGGCTCCCGCATCTCACGTTGGAGAGATAAGGGACGCTCTTGGAGTTCGATTCTCGGACAATCTAGAAAACGCAAGATTGGTTCTTTTGGTAGAAGGTACCGACGATGCAAAGGTTCTGAAACAAGTTCTTCTCAACCGCAGCCCGATTTTGCAAAAGGCTTTAGAGGCCGGCACGGTGACTTTCGATCATCTAGGTAGTGCGAGCGGACTACGCCAGAAGGCATCGTTTTACCGTGCAGGCGCCTGCCTAGTACAGTGCTTCTTGGATGACGACAGCGCCGGGCAATCTGCCACTAAAAGAGCGCTTGATGACAAAGTGCTCAAGCTGCGAGATGTAAATTTATGTTCTGTTCCACATCTCGATGAAGCTGAGCTAGAAGATCTTTATGATAAGTCTGTCTATTCAAGCGCGTTCCTGGCTGAATTTGGCGTAGATCCCAAGAAGAAGCCGAAGGGTAAGATCAAACAAAAGTGGTCCTACTCTATTGAGCGTTTGTTTAAGGAGGCAGGAAAGCCTTGGAATGAAGCTATAAAATTCGAAGTAAAACACTGGCTAGCAGAGTTCGCGGCTGAGAATTCCGAGAGGATAATAAACCCCAAAATTTCAGGTCCGATCGAAAGTTTTATTTTGACTGCTGAAGAAAAGTTGCCGAGAGTTTAAAGCTGATGAGCTTCGGCGTACTTTGTTGTCAAGTTTCCTAGTGCGCCTATAGACACCCACCCCCAACACTGCTAAACGCTCCCAATCTTGCGGCCTCGGATTCGTTCCGGGGCCTCTGATATTTGAAACCGGGGACCTTCGGGGCCCTATACCCTTGGCACCTACGGGGGCCTATCACATAGCGGGGAAACTCCCTGCACTTGCTAAACGGAAGACAGAAAGCATGGCACTTAAGTCGTACAAGCCGACGACGCCGGGCCAGCGCGGGCTGGTGCTGATCGACCGTTCGGAGCTTTGGAAAGGACGTCCGGTCAAGTCTCTCACTGAGGGTTTGACCAAATCGGGCGGCCGGAACAACACCGGACGGATCACTTCACGCCGCCGCGGCGGTGGCGCAAAGCGTCTCTACCGGATCGTTGACTTCAAACGGAACAAATTTGATGTCGCGGCAACCGTCGAGCGGATCGAATATGACCCGAACCGGACCGCATTCATTGCACTGGTAAAATACGAAGACGGCGAGCAGGCATATATCCTGGCTCCGCAGCGTCTGGCTGTAGGTGATAAAGTCGTGGCATCCGCCAAGGCCGACATCAAGCCGGGCAACGCAATGCCGTTCTCGGGCATGCCCATTGGTACCATCGTCCACAACATCGAGATGAAGCCTGGCAAAGGTGGTCAGATCGCACGTGCGGCCGGTACTTACGCTCAGTTCGTTGGTCGCGATGGCGGCTACGCTCAGATCCGTCTGAGCTCGGGCGAGCTGCGCATGGTCCGTCAGGAATGCATGGCCACCGTTGGTGCCGTGTCCAACCCCGACAACTCGAACCAGAACCTCGGTAAAGCCGGTCGTATGCGCCACAAAGGCGTTCGTCCGTCGGTTCGTGGTGTTGCAATGAACCCGATCGATCACCCGCACGGTGGTGGTGAAGGTCGTACCTCGGGTGGCCGTACACCGGTTACACCGTGGGGTAAGGACACCAAGGGTAAGCGTACCCGTAACAAGAACAAAGCGTCCCAGAAGCTGATCATCCGCTCGCGGCACGCCAAGAAGAAGGGACGTTAATCTATGTCTCGCTCTGTTTGGAAGGGTCCTTTCGTCGATGCTTACGTGCTGAAAAAAGCCGAAGCAGCGCGCGAGTCGGGCCGCAACGAAGTCATCAAAATCTGGTCGCGTCGTTCCACCATTCTGCCCCAGTTCGTGGGTCTGACCTTTGGTGTGTACAACGGCCAGAAGCATATCCCCGTAAACGTCTCGGAAGACATGATCGGTCAGAAGTTCGGTGAATACTCGCCAACTCGTACCTATTACGGTCACGCCGCAGACAAAAAAGCGAAGCGGAAGTAAGTCATGGGCAAGGAAAAGAACCCCCGCCGCGTGGCTGAAAACGAAGCAATGGCGAAAACGCGCATGCTTCGCACCAGCCCGCAGAAACTGAACCTGGTTGCGCAAATGATCCGCGGCAAGAAAGTTGAAAAGGCTCTGACCGACCTGACTTTCTCGAACAAGCGTGTCGCGCAGGACGTCAAGAAGTGCCTGCAGTCCGCAATCGCGAATGCCGAAAACAACCACAACCTGGACGTTGACGAGCTGATCGTCGCCGAAGCATGGATTGGCAAGAACCTGGTCATGAAGCGCGGTCGTCCGCGTGCCCGTGGCCGTTTCGGCAAGATCATGAAGCCGTTCTCGGAGATCACCATCAAGGTGCGTCAAGTTGAGGAGCAAGCCTAATGGGTCATAAAGTAAATCCGATCGGCATGCGCCTGCAGGTCAACCGCACCTGGGACAGCCGCTGGTACGCCGACACCAAGGACTACGGTGATCTTCTGCTGGAAGACCTCAAGATCCGTGAGTTCATCAACAAAGAGTGCAAGCAGGCCGGTGTTGCCCGTGTGATTATCGAACGTCCGCACAAGAAGTGCCGCGTTACGATCCACACGGCTCGTCCCGGTGTCATCATCGGCAAGAAAGGTGCAGACATTGAAGTTCTGCGCAAAAAGCTTGCTCGCATGACCGACAGCGAACTGCACCTGAACATCGTCGAAGTGCGCAAGCCCGAGCTTGACGCGCAGCTGGTTGCCGAGTCCATCGCTCAGCAGCTGGAACGTCGTGTTTCGTTCCGTCGCGCAATGAAGCGCTCGGTTCAGAACGCCATGCGCATGGGCGCCCTGGGTATCCGGGTGAACGTCGCTGGTCGTCTGGGCGGCGCTGAAATCGCACGGACCGAGTGGTACCGCGAAGGCCGCGTGCCTCTGCACACCCTGCGCGCCGACATCGATTACGCACATGCCGAAGCGATGACCCCCTACGGGATCATCGGGATCAAGGTCTGGATCTTCAAAGGTGAGATCATGGAGCACGATCCGCAGGCACGTGACCGTAAAGCACAGGAACTCCAGGACGGCCCTGCACCTCGTGGTGCTGGTGGCGGTCGTCGCTAAGGAGGGAAAGATATGCTTCAACCAAAGCGTACTAAATTCCGCAAGATGCACAAAGGCCGGATCAAAGGCCTGGCCAAGGGCGGCTCTGATCTGAACTTTGGCACCTACGGCCTGAAAGCTCTTGAGCCTGAGCGTGTAACCGCACGCCAGATCGAAGCTGCACGTCGTGCCATGACGCGTCACATGAAGCGTCAGGGTCGTGTCTGGATCCGCATCTTTCCCGACACTCCGGTCACTGCAAAGCCGATCGAAGTTCGTATGGGTAAAGGTAAGGGTTCGGTCGATCGCTGGGCATGCAAGGTCAAGCCTGGCCGCGTGATGTTCGAGATCGACGGCGTCAATGACGACATCGCCCGCGAGGCCCTGCGCCTGGCCGCGATGAAGCTGCCGATCAAGACCCGCGTCGTGGTCCGCGAAGACTGGTAAGCGAATTGGGGCTTAGGCCTCGATCGTGACAAGATTGATCCCCGTCGGGAAACCGGCGGGGTTTTCTTTTCGGGGGCTCTGCCCCCGCCGCGGCAAGCCGCGACTCCCCGGGATATTTCGGGCCAGATGAACCAGGGGTATTCGTCTTCATCTGGCTAAAAATATCCCGGAGCGCGAGGCAGAGCCTCGCTAAACTCCCTATCGAAATCGCCGGGCGGTTGGTCTAATAGGTCTCTATGCCAAAAATTGAATCACTCTTCGTTACCCGTCTTTATCGCGCAGCTTTGTCCGAGTTCGATCCGAAGATCGACGCGGGAGAGTTGGAAAGCTCTTGTCTTGTCATCGCCGAGGATGATGAGGCCGGACAGGAATGGTGTGAGGAGAATGGCTATCCCGGTTATACCAGCTATGCCTCGCTGACCGATCTCCCCTGGCGTTTTCCGATCTTCGCCGATCTGGTAGCGGCATTGGACCAGCACGTGGCGGCTTTTGCCAAGGATTTGGAGTTCGATCTGGGCGAGGGAAAACTGAAGCTTGAGGACCTGTGGATCAACATCCTGCCCGAGGGCGGAATGCACTCCAGCCATTTGCACCCGCACAGCGTGATCTCGGGCACGACCTATGTTGCCATGCCCGAAGGGGCGAGTGCGTTGAAGCTGGAGGATCCGCGTTCAGGCCGCATGATGGCCGCGCCGACGCGGATCAAAGGCGGGCGACGGGATCTGCAGCCGTTCATCTATATGAAGCCGCAAGTGGGGGATGTCCTTCTCTGGGAAAGCTGGCTGCGCCACGAAGTGCCGATGAACATGGCCGAAGAGGAGCGGATTTCGGTGAGTTTTAACTATAAGTGGGATTGAGGGGCGAACGGGTAGAGCCCATCCGAATAAAAGCGCATTTGCCCATTGTATGCTAGGTATCCGTCGTGACATTGGCTGTACTTTTTAATGAAATTGAACCGCTCATTTTGGGCGACAACGAACAACCCGTTTATGCGGTTCGAGCGCGGTTACTACCATCGCTGTCTGATGCAATACTTGTCGCAGTTTTCGCGCCGACACTCATGATAATTCCGTGGGTGATAATACACTCCCTGTTTCGAAGAACCTTTTATGTAATCACCACCCAGCGAGTGATTGTGTTGGATTCCGGCGGTGCGGTGTGTGATATGCGCCTGTCTGTCATCGAGCAGTTTCGAGGATCAAAAACGGCTCTTTTGCTGCGCGGCGCGCGTCTAAAGCTGTGGCTTCCTCGCTTGCCGGACGCCTGGTACTTTGAAGACATCATTCGCCGAACGATCAAAAAGACATCAGAGTAGTATTGTGCGAAACTTATGAACGGCCTTGATATCTCACTGGTTGGGACGATGGTATTGTTCAAGTCACCAATCTTCCTCTTGCCACCCACCCCCTAAACCCTTATACGGCGGCATCCTGCGGTCTCCCGGCGTTGTCGGGCGATTCGTATGTCTATCATTCATCCACCAGGTCCAAGGTGACCCTGCAAGGGGGCCTTCTGGTGTTTTGAGCAAAGGAAAAAGGCGATGAACGCCCAAGAACTGCGTGACAAGACCCCGGACCAGCTCCGCGAGGAACTGGCCAACCTGAAGAAAGAAAGCTTTAACCTGCGCTTTCAACAGGCAACCGGTCAGCTGGAAAACACTGCTGGCATCAAAGCGGCCCGCCGCAATGCTGCCCGTGTCAAAACCATTCTGAACGAAAAGGCCGCTGCTGCGGCATCCGAGGAGTAATCAGATGCCCAAGCGTATCCTGCAAGGCACCGTGACCAGCGACGCCAATGAACAGACAGTAACCGTATCCGTCGAGCGCCGCTTTACGCATCCGGTTCTGAAGAAAACCATCCGTAAGTCCAAGAAATACCGGGCTCACGATGAAAAGAACGCCTTCAAGGTCGGTGACACAGTCCGCATCATCGAATGCGCACCGAAATCGAAGACGAAACGTTGGGAGGTTCTGGAGGCGTAAGTCACCAGAATATTCCATTTGTCGAAACCCTGGGGGACCTAAACAGAACAGCCCCCACAGGTCGGGAGAAACCACATGATCCAGATGCAGACCAATCTGGATGTTGCTGACAACTCCGGCGCACGCCGAGTTCAGTGCATCAAGGTCCTGGGTGGTTCCAAGCGTAAATACGCCTCCGTCGGCGACGTCATTGTCGTCTCGGTGAAGGAAGCCATCCCGCGCGGCCGCGTGAAGAAAGGTGACGTCCGTAAGGCCGTCGTCGTGCGCACCGCCAAGGAAGTCCGCCGTGAAGACGGCACCGCGATCCGCTTTGATCGCAACGCCGCCGTCATTCTGAACAACAACAATGAGCCGATCGGTACCCGTATCTTTGGCCCCGTTGTTCGTGAACTGCGCGGCAAGAACTTCATGAAAATCATCTCGCTGGCTCCGGAGGTGCTGTAATCATGGCTGCTAAACTCCGCAAAGGCGACAAGGTCGTCGTGCTGGCTGGTAAGGATAAGGGCAAAGAGGGAACCATTTCCTCGGTCGATCCTAAAGCTGGTAAAGCCGTGGTCGAAGGCATCAACATTGCCATCCGCCACACCCGCCAGTCGCAAACGTCGCAAGGTGGTCGTCTGCCTCAGGCAAACCCGATCGACCTGTCAAACCTGGCTCTGCTGGACAAAAACGGTAAAGCAACCCGCGTTGGCTTCCGCATGGAAGGTGACAAGAAGGTTCGTTTCGCCAAGACCACGGGGGACGTGATCGATGCTTGATACCGCAACCTATACCCCGCGTCTGAAAGCTCAGTACGCCGAAACCATCCGTGCCGCTCTGAAAGAAGAGTTCGGCTACAAGAACGACATGCAGCTGCCCAAGCTGGAGAAAATCGTTCTGAACATCGGGTGTGGTGCCGAAGCCGTCAAAGATTCGAAGAAAGCAAAAGCTGCTGTCGAGGATCTGACTGCGATTGCCGGTCAACAGGCCGTTGCAACCAAGGCGAAGAAGTCGATCGCGGGTTTCCGCGTCCGTGAAGATATGCCGCTGGGCGCGAAAGTGACCCTGCGCGGCGACCGGATGTATGAATTCCTGGATCGTCTGATCACCATCGCGCTGCCGCGCGTTCGTGACTTCCGCGGTGTGAAACCGTCTTTTGATGGTCAGGGCAACTTTGCCATGGGCATGAAAGAGCACATCGTGTTCCCGGAAATCGACTTCGACAAAGTCGATGAGGTCTGGGGCCTGGATATCGTAATTGCCACCACAGCGAAAACCGACGCTGAAGCGAAAAGCCTGTTGAAAGCATTCAACATGCCGTTCAACGCATAAGCGCCGGGAGGATTGAGACATGGCTAAAAAAGCAATGATCGAACGCGAGAAAAAGCGCGAACGCCTGGTGGCCAAATATGCCGCAAAGCGTGCCGAGCTGAAAGAAATCGCGAATGACGAGAGCCGCCCGATGGAAGAGCGTTTCAAGGCGCGTCTGAAACTGGCGAAACTGCCGCGCAACAGCTCGGCTACCCGTCTGCACAACCGTTGTCAGCTGACCGGTCGTCCCCACGCTTACTACCGTAAGCTGAAGGTCAGCCGTATCGCGCTGCGCGAGCTGGGTTCTGCTGGTCAGATCCCTGGCATGGTGAAATCGAGCTGGTAAGGGAGACATAGATATGAATGATCCTATCGGCGATATGCTCACCCGTATCCGCAACGCGCAAATGCGCGGCAAGTCCACCGTTTCCACCCCGGCATCCAAGCTGCGCGGTTGGGTTCTGGACGTGCTGGCGGACGAAGGTTACATCCGTGGCTATGAAAAGACGACCGGTGAAAACGGTCATCCGGCCATCGAAATCAGCCTGAAATACTACGAAGGCACCCCTGTTATTCGTGAGCTGAAGCGGGTCTCAAAACCCGGTCGTCGCGTTTACATGGGCGTCAATGACATCCCGCAGGTCCGTCAGGGTCTGGGTGTGTCGATTGTCAGCACTCCGAAAGGTGTGATGTCGGACGCAAACGCTCGCTCCAACAATGTTGGCGGCGAAGTGCTCTGCACCGTCTTCTAAGGAGGTCTGCAATGTCTCGTATTGGTAAAAAACCGGTCGAGCTGCCCAGCGGCGTTACCGCCTCTGTGTCTGGCCAGACCATCGAAGTCAAAGGTCCGAAAGGCACCCGCAGCTTCACCGCGACCGACGACGTAACTCTGTCGGTTGAAGACAACGTCGTGCAGATCAACCCTCGTGGCATGTCCAAGCGGGCGCGCCAGCAGTGGGGCATGAGCCGCACCATGGTTGCTAATCTGATTGAAGGCGTGACCAACGGCTTCAAGAAAGAGTTGGAGATCCAGGGTGTTGGTTACCGGGCTCAGATGCAGGGCAACACCCTGAAGCTGAACCTGGGCTACAGCCACGATGTTGATTTCGTTGCTCCGGAAGGTGTCACCATCACCGCACCGAAGCAGACCGAAGTTGTTGTGGAAGGTATCGACCAGCAGCTGGTTGGCGAAGTTGCGGCCAAGATCCGCGACTGGCGCCGTCCCGAGCCGTACAAAGGCAAGGGTATCCGCTATAAGGGCGAGTTTATCTTCCGCAAGGAAGGCAAGAAGAAGTAAGGACGAACACAATGGCAAACAGCAAAAGAACCCTGTTTCTGAAGCGCCGCCTGCGCGTTCGGAACAAACTTCGCAAGGTCAACGCGGGTCGTCCGCGTCTGTCCGTGCATCGCTCGAACAAGAACATCTCTGTTCAATTGATCGACGATGTGCGTGGCGTGACCCTGGCTTCGGCCTCGAGCCTGGAAAAGGACTTGGGCGTTGTTGGCAAGAACAACATCGAAGCGGCCACCAAAGTGGGCGCGGCTATCGCCGAGCGGGCCAAGAAGGCAGGCGTCGAAGAGGCCTATTTCGATCGTGGCGGCTTCCTGTTCCACGGCAAGGTGAAGGCTCTGGCCGACGCTGCGCGTGACGGTGGTCTGAAGATCTAAAACCTGCGGGCGGGTTTTGGTCCGCCCCGATGATCCGGGGGCCTCGGCAGCAGTCGAGGCTCACTTGGATTGAAGAAACGGCGCCGGAAGCGCCATATGAGAAAAGGGATGCCAAATGGCAGAACGTGAAAACCGTCGGGGCCGTGGCCGCGACCGTGAAGAAACACCGGAATTTGCAGATCGCCTGGTTGCAATCAACCGCGTGTCGAAAACCGTAAAAGGTGGTAAGCGCTTTGGTTTCGCCGCTCTGGTGGTTGTCGGCGATCAGAAGGGCCGCGTCGGCTTTGGCAAGGGTAAAGCGAAAGAAGTACCCGAAGCCATCCGCAAGGCAACTGAACAAGCCAAGCGTCAGATGATCCGCGTGCAACTGCGCGAAGGTCGTACCCTGCACCACGACATGACAGGCCGTCACGGTGCCGGTAAAGTGGTTATGCGCACCGCGCCTGAAGGTACCGGTATCATCGCCGGTGGTCCGATGCGTGCTGTGTTCGAAATGCTGGGCGTCAAGGACGTTGTGTCCAAGTCGCTGGGCTCGCAGAACCCGTACAACATGATCCGCGCCACCATCAACGGTCTGCAGAAAGAGCAGAGCCCGCGTTCGGTTGCGGCACGTCGTGGTAAAAAGGTTGCAGACATCCTGCCCAAGCGGGACGAAGCACCAGCGGCATCGGCGCAAGTCGCCGAAGAAGCGTAAGGAGAGCGAGTCATGGCTAAAACCATCGTTGTCAAGCAGATCGGTTCGCCGATTCGTCGCCCCGCTGAACAGCGCGCGACCCTGATCGGTCTGGGTTTGAACAAGATGCACAAGACCCGTGAGCTGGAAGATACCCCTTCGGTTCGCGGCATGGTCGACAAGATCCCGCATCTGGTTGAGATCATCGAAGAGCGCGGCTAAGCGCCAACCTTTCGAAGCAAAAGAAACGCCTCCGATGTATTCGGGGGCGTTTTTTGGTCGCAGCAGGTTGGTAGATGCGCCGCTTCAGGGTCCGAGGAAGCCACCCTTTCAACCGGGTGCCCCGGACCAATCGAAGTGTATCTCTGCGGCTTGAAAATTTCACGCTGGCCATTCCCTTAGTGCATAGCGGCTAGACCGAAACTTCGGTTGTTGGCGGTATCTGGCACGCTTATCTGACCGCTGTCCCCATAAAGGAACAGGAATAATCCGGAGAATACGCTCCGGTCAGGAAAGGACTCTCTAATGGCATATACAGCAACATCCTCTGGTCGCGGTTTCAGCGTGGCTGCCAGTCTCAGCAAATTCGTTGCGCAGGTGAGGAAATCGTTTGCGCTGCGTGCGGAGTACAGCCGCACATACTCTGAGCTGCAAGGCCTGACAGATCGCGAGTTGAACGACATCGGTGTACGTCGCTGCGACATAAAGGACATCGCGCGCGATCACACGTTCTGTTCGTAAATTGCGAACTCGGCCGTTTATCCAGAGGCGCCGTTTGGCGTCTCTTTTGGATTCAGCGCCCCTGGTGTCACGGCGACGGATTTTTTCACCAGCGGGATTGTGACGTCGTGCCGTATCAGGCAAATGCTATTGAAACGGCTTAGGTGCATCAATCCAACGGAATAAACTCTTATGGCGCGAGAATATCAGATCGGGATGCTGTGGGTCGACGGACCGCTGAGCTTTCTCGAACAGGTCTGCATCAAGTCTTATCTGGATGTCGGGCAGCATGTCTGCCTCTATTCCTACGGAGAGATACCAAACATACCGGACGGTACAGAGCGTCGTGATGCGCGGGAAGTCTTATCTGATGAGAACATCCTGACGCATGAGAGAACCGGCAGTCCTGCAGTTCATGCCGACAAGTTTCGGTATCGTATGCTTGCGCAGCAGCCAGATATGATTTGGGCCGATACCGATGCGTATTGCGTTAAGCCGTTCACGACGGATAACGGCCATTTCCACGGCAGAATCTCACCCAATGAGACGAACAATGGTGTGTTAAGACTGCCGGTCGATAGCCCGACTCTGTTTGACCTGATCGACTACACAGACAACCCCTACAGAATCCCTCCATGGCTCGCCAAGAGACATCGGCGCGACTTGATTAAGGACGCACGGGATGGAAATCCGCGTCATGCCGGTGAAATGCCCTGGGGCGTGTGGGGGCCGATTGCGCTGTCCTGGTTACTTGAGCAGAACGGCGAGGCTCGTTTCTCATTGCCTGAGCAATTCCTCTATCCAATTTCGTATGCGCATCGCAGGGTTTTGGGACGGCCCGGCGCCAACGCTGCGCGATTTGTCACGGATGAGACCATGTCGATCCACTTTTACGGACGACGCATGCGCTCGTTCGTAAGGAATAAGTTTGGTGGCATTCCTCATCCCGACAGTTTTTTGGGAGCGTTGGTTGAGAAGCATGGTATCGATCCTAGGGCTGCCCCGGTTCTGCCAAAACCTGAGACCGATACGACCGAACAGGATGACGACTAAGGCTTGAACGTGTCGATACGCTTGCCAAGCGATCTCAACAGTTCTATACGCCTCCGGTGGCTTTGTGGCCACGAGAATCGAAATCAAGAAATGCCGCGGTTGACCCATTACGCTTCGGGGTCATATCCGGCTTAGGAGAAGCGATATGAAACTGCATGAATTGCGCGAGAATCCCGGCGCCGCACCGAAACGGACACGCGTCGGCCGTGGTCCCGGCTCGGGCAAAGGTAAAATGGGTGGCCGTGGTATCAAAGGCCAGAAATCCCGTTCGGGTGTGGCTATCAACGGCTATGAAGGCGGCCAGATGCCGCTGTATCAGCGTCTGCCCAAGCGTGGCTTCAACAAGCCCAACCGCAAGGCATTCGCCGTTATCAACCTTGGCCTGATCCAGAAATTCGTCGACGCCGGCAAACTGGATGCGTCCGCTGCGATCACTGAAGATGCGTTGGTTGCGTCTGGTCTGGTTCGCCGCAAACTGGATGGTGTCCGCGTTCTGGCTAAGGGTGAAATCAGTGCAAAACTGAACCTGGAAGTGACAGGTGCTTCGAAAGCTGCCGTTGAGGCGGTTGAGAAAGCGGGCGGTTCACTGACGGTCACAAAAGCCGCTGCGGCAGAGTAAGCGCTTGTGAGCGGGGCAAGACCCGCTTACATAGACGTCAGAGTTTTCCCAAACGCCGCCCGAGCCGGAAAACGGTTTCGGGCGGCGTTTCCATAAGAGAGACCGATTCATGGTATCAGCAGCAGAACAAATGGCAGCCAATACAAGCTGGTCTGCCCTGGGAAAAGCCACCGATCTGCGCAACCGCATCCTGTTCACACTGGGTTTGTTGATCGTCTATCGCCTGGGCACCTTTATTCCGGTGCCGGGGATTGATGGTCAGGCACTGCGTGAGTTCATGGAGCAGGCGGGGCAGGGCATCGGCGGCATGGTTTCGATGTTCACCGGCGGGGCGCTGGGGCGGATGGGTATTTTTGCCCTCGGCATCATGCCCTACATTTCTGCCTCGATCATCGTGCAACTGCTGACCTCGATGGTTCCCGCGCTCGAACAACTCAAGAAAGAGGGCGAGCAGGGCCGCAAGAAAATCAACCAATACACCCGTTTTGGTACAGTGGCGTTGGCGACTGTGCAGTCTTATGGTCTGGCCGTTTCGTTGGAATCGGGTGATCTTGCGACAGATCCGGGCCTGTTTTTCCGGATGTCGACCATGATCACTCTGGTCGGAGGCACGATGTTCCTGATGTGGCTGGGTGAGCAGATCACCGCACGCGGCATCGGTAACGGTATCTCTCTGATCATTTTTGTCGGCATCATTGCGGAAGTTCCAGCTGCTTTGGCGCAGTTCTTTGCGTCTGGTCGGTCTGGTGCGATCAGCCCCGCCGTGATCGTTGGCGTGATCTTGATGGTCATTGCCGTCATCACTTTTGTGGTGTTCATGGAACGGGCATTGCGAAAGATTCACATACAGTATCCGCGCCGACAAGCCGGTATGAAGGTATATGAAGGCGGCTCAAGCCATCTACCGGTCAAAGTGAACCCGGCAGGCGTGATCCCGGCGATATTTGCAAGTTCGCTACTGCTGTTGCCGGTTACGATCTCAACCTTCTCATCCGGAGCAACCAGCGGGCCGGTGATGTCGTGGCTGTTGGCGAACTTTGGCCCCGGACAGCCGCTGTATCTGTTGTTCTTTGCCGCAATGATCGTTTTCTTCGCCTACTTCTACACGTTCAACGTGTCGTTCAAGCCGGACGATGTGGCGGATAACCTGAAAAAACAGAATGGCTTTGTACCGGGCATTCGTCCGGGCAAGAAGACCGCCGAGTATCTGGAATACGTCGTGAACCGCGTGCTGGTTTTGGGGTCGGCCTACCTGGCAGCTGTTTGTCTGTTGCCGGAAATCCTTCGGAACCAGTTTGCCATCCCGTTCTATTTCGGCGGCACCTCTGTTCTGATTATCGTCTCTGTGACCATGGATACGATCCAACAGGTTCAGAGCCACCTTCTGGCGCATCAATACGAAGGGCTGATTGAAAAGTCTCAACTGCGCGGCAAGGGTAAGAAACGCGGCAGGAAGGGACCCGCTCGTCGATGAATATTATTCTCCTTGGCCCCCCGGGCGCCGGTAAAGGGACGCAAGCGCGCCACCTCGTTGAAACACGCGGCATGGTACAGTTGAGCACCGGAGATATGTTGCGCGAAGCCAAGACCTCGGGCACCGAGATGGGCCAGAAGGTTGCGGCGATCATGGACGCAGGCAAGCTTGTCACCGATGAAATCGTGATTGGCCTGATCGAAGAGAAGCTGACCTCGGAAACCGGCGCTGGCTTTATCTTTGATGGCTTCCCGCGCACGTTGGCACAAGCTGACGCGCTGGCGGCGTTGTTGGCGAAAGTGGGTCAGTCGCTGCATACCGTGATCGAGATCCGTGTTGACGATGAGGCGCTGGTTAAGCGTATCACGGCGCGCTCGACCTGTGGCGGATGTGGTGAAGTCTACAACGACATCACCAAGCCAATTCCGGCTGATGGTAAATGTACCAATTGCGGTAAGGAAAATGACTTCCGGCGTCGCGCAGACGACAACGAAGACAGCCTGCGTACACGTTTGATGGAATATTACAAAAAGACCTCGCCGTTGATTGGGTATTACTATGCCAAAGGCGACCTGCGTCCGGTAAATGGACTGGCCGGCATCGAAGAAGTCACCGCCTCAATCGAGGCGATTTTGGGCTGACTGCGTGTTGGGGCTTGACGGCCCCTTCAAAAGTACATATCGACCCACATCCCTATGGGAATCATGTTTGCGTGCGGGATTCGTCCGGCGCGCTTTAACGACCTCGTACAAATGCTGGACCCTCTGGCCTCACTGCCACGGTCAAGTGTTGTGAAAAAAGGTTCTGGAGCTACGGAACCGCAACAAAAAGGAAAGTGACACGTGGCACGTATTGCCGGCGTAAACATCCCGACTGCCAAACGGGTACCAATCGCCCTCACATATATCACAGGTATCGGCAACACCTCGGCCAAAGCGATTTGCGAAGCCGTAGGCATTGAAGCGCACCGTCGCGTCAACGAACTGTCCGACGCCGAAGTTCTGGCCATCCGCGAACACATCGATGCGAACTTCACCGTTGAAGGTGACCTGCGTCGTGAAGTTCAGATGAACGTTAAGCGCCTGATGGACCTGGGCTGCTATCGCGGTCTGCGTCACCGCCGCAACCTGCCGGTTCGCGGTCAGCGTACCCACACCAATGCTCGTACCCGCAAAGGCCCCGCAAAGGCCATTGCCGGTAAGAAGAAATAAGGGAGGGTCTGACCGATGGCACGTGACAAGACTCGCGTTAAGCGCAAAGAGCGTAAGAACATCGCATCGGGCGTTGCCCATGTGAACTCGACCTTCAACAACACCAAGATCCTGATCTCGGACGTACAGGGCAACGCCATCGCATGGTCGTCTGCCGGTACCATGGGTTTCAAGGGATCGCGGAAATCAACACCCTACGCCGCTCAGATGGCTGCTGAAGACGCAGGCAAAAAAGCGCAGGAACATGGCGTCAAGACGCTGGAAGTCGAAGTTCAGGGCCCCGGTTCGGGTCGTGAATCGGCGCTGCGCGCGCTGGCTGCAGTAGGCTTCAACATCACGTCGATCCGCGACGTGACGCCGATGGCCCACAACGGCTGCCGTCCGCCTAAGCGCCGCCGCGTGTAAGGAATTTTGAATTGAGTTGGGGCTGTGTTTTTGCACGGCCCCAGCACGTCATTTTAAACCTCGGGCGTCTGCACCTTGTTGGTCATGGGGCGCGGACAGGAATGGAGGGATTACATGATCCACAAGAATTGGGCAGAATTGATCAAGCCGACCCAGCTGGAAGGCAAGCCGGGCAACGATCCTGCGCGCCAGGCAACCTTGGTTGCCGAACCGCTGGAGCGTGGCTTTGGTCTGACTCTGGGCAACGCGCTGCGCCGTGTTCTGATGAGCTCGCTGCAGGGTGCGGCCATCACCAGCGTTCAGATCGATAACGTATTGCACGAGTTCTCGTCGGTCGCAGGCGTTCGTGAAGACGTCACCGACATCATCCTGAACCTCAAGCAGGTTGCGCTGCGCATGGAAGTCGAAGGCCCCAAGCGCCTGTCGATCAATGCCAAGGGTCCCGCAGTTGTCACCGCGGGCGACATCAGCGAAAGCGCCGGTATCGAGGTTCTGAACCGCGATCACGTCATCTGCCATCTGGACGATGGCGCTGATCTGTTCATGGAGCTGACCGTCAATACTGGCAAGGGTTATGTCTCGGCCGAGAAGAACAAGCCCGAAGATGCGCCCATCGGCCTGATCCCGATCGACGCGATCTATTCGCCGGTCAAAAAGGTTGCTTATGACGTTCAGCCGACCCGTGAAGGTCAGGTTCTGGACTATGACAAGCTGACCTTGAAGATTGATACCGATGGGTCGATCACGCCTGAGGACGCGCTGGCGTTTGCCGCTCGCATCCTGCAGGACCAGCTGTCGATTTTCGTCAACTTCGACGAACCGGAATCGGCTGGTCGCCAGGACGAAGACGATGGTCTGGAATTCAACCCGCTGCTGCTGAAGAAAGTGGACGAACTGGAACTGTCGGTCCGTTCGGCAAACTGCCTGAAGAACGACAACATCGTCTACATCGGCGACCTGATCCAGAAGACCGAAGCCGAGATGCTGCGCACCCCGAACTTTGGCCGCAAGTCGCTGAACGAGATCAAAGAAGTGCTGTCCGGCATGGGTCTGCACCTTGGCATGGATGTCGAGGATTGGCCGCCCGACAACATCGAAGATCTGGCGAAGAAATTCGAAGACGCGTTTTAAGGGCGTCTTCCCCAATGCCCGGGCCTCCGGGGACTGTATGGGCACTTCCGCCCCAAGGAGAGCCGGTGACACGCATCGCCGGCCAGACAAAGCAAAACGCGAAAGAAGGAATTAGAAAATGCGTCACGCACGTGGTTATCGCCGCCTGAACCGTACTCATGAGCATCGCAAGGCTCTGTTTGCGAACATGGCTGGCTCGCTCATCGAGCATGAGCAAATCAAAACAACTCTGCCCAAGGCAAAAGAACTGCGCCCGATCATCGAAAAGCTGGTCACTCTTGGCAAGCGCGGCGACCTGCACGCCCGCCGTCAGGCCGCAGCACAGCTTAAGGAAGACAAAGACGTCGCCAAGCTGTTCGAAGTTCTGGGTCCTCGCTATGCCGAGCGTCAGGGTGGTTACGTCCGCATCCTGAAGGCTGGCTTCCGCTATGGCGACATGGCTCCGATGGCGATCATCGAATTTGTTGATCGTGACGTCGACGCCAAAGGCGCGGCTGACAAAGCCCGCGTTGCCGCCGAAGAGGCCGCAGACGAAGAATAAGAAAGCTCAAGCTTTCCAGATCAGGCCCCGCGTTCCCAACGCGGGGCTTTTTCTTTTCCACGGACAAAGATTTATATTTGATCGCTGCATCCCATCGTAAGTGATTGTGTTGTGGACTAGCGTCGTCTTTCAAATGATATGTCGACCGGACTCCTGACGCCATCAAACGTGATTGTCTGGCGATGCTGAAAAAAAACACTTGCGGCCAGCATTGTCGCTGTGTCGAACCCCCTCCCCATGCTTGCATTACCTTTCGCGGGCGCGCATATCCATCACAACTCTGTAGGTTGAGGTCACTATGTTCCGCGCGACACTTATTGCTTTCTTGTTTGCCTGCGCTTCTATGGCGTCCGCTGACACCCGCGTTCCGCGATCGCAGGCCGAAATCAGCATAGGATTTGCGCCGGTGGTCAAACAGGCATCGCCGGCGGTCGTCAACATCTATGCCAAGATTGTGAGGAGGGGCCGGGCGAACCCCTTCTTCTCGGACCCGTTTTTTGAAGATTTCTTTGGCGGGGGGTTTGGCGAGCCGCGCCCGCGGGTTCAAAACTCGCTTGGATCGGGTGTGATCCTGTCCGCCGATGGCTACGTGGTGTCCAATTACCACGTGGTAGGATCGGCCACCGAGATTCGCGTGGTGACGACAGATCGCAGAGAGTATTCGGCGCAAGTGGTGCTGGGAGATAAAGAAAGCGATATCGCCATTCTTCGGTTGGACGGGGCCAAAGACCTGCCATTCCTGGACTTGCGCGACTCGGACCATGTTGAGGTGGGTGAACTGGCGCTGGCCATTGGCAACCCGTTCGGAGTTGGGCAGACTGTATCGTCAGGTATAATTTCAGGACTTGCCCGAACAGGCGCAGCCACGGGGAATGCGCGCGGCTACTTTATTCAGACTGATGCGGCCATTAACCCGGGAAACTCCGGCGGGGCCTTGATCGACGTGAACGGCGACCTGATTGGAATCAACACCGCTATCCTGACCCGGTCCGGTGGCTCTAACGGGATCGGTTTTGCCATTCCGGCCAACCTGGTGGCAGAGTTTCTACGACAAGCACAGCAGGGCAATGACAGTTTCGTCAGCCCATGGGCTGGGATGGCCGGCCAGCACATGAGTGCCGATATCGCGGAATCATTAGGTCTGGTTATGCCGCAGGGCGTGGTGATTTCCGACCTTCATCCGCTTAGCCCTTTGGCTGACGCGGGTCTACAAGTGGGTGACGTAGTGACCCATGTAGACGGGGATGAGGTGAACTCGCCCGCCGAGATGAAGTTTCGAATGTCCGTGGCAGGGGTTGGTGGCACCTCGGTCGTGACCCGTCTGCGCGGTGATGAACAAGCCGATGTTGAAGTTGCCTTGATCAAAGCACCTGAGACTCCACCAGCTGAGGAAACCGCGCTGGATGATCGGACAGTAATGCCGGGCCTGACGGTCGCGCGCATCAACCCGGCGGTGATTGCCCAGATGGGGCTGCTTTTGTCGCAGACCGGCGTTGTTGTGGTGGATGCTGGCCGCTATGGCGGCCGGTCGGGTCTGCGTGTGGGTGATGTGATCAACGGTATTAACGGTGTTCAAGTCGAAAGCACCAGTGATGTGGTGGATGCGCTGACCAACCCCGGTCGTCGGTTGGTCTTTGATCTTCTACGCGGGGGCCGTTCCGTTTCCCTGCGGTTCCGGCTGTAGGACCTTGGGCGATCTGTTCGATACCGGGGCAACCGAGCCTACATCTTCCGCCCATCGCCCGCTGGCGGATCGGTTGCGACCCCAGTCGCTGTCCGAGGTAATCGGACAAGAGCAGGTATTGGGGCCAGACGCGCCGCTGGGGGTGATGCTGGCTTCGGGCAGTTTGTCCAGCTTGGTGTTCTGGGGGCCGCCAGGCGTGGGCAAAACAACTATCGCGCGGCTGCTGGCGCAGGAAACCGATCTGCATTTCGTCCAGATCAGCGCCATTTTCACTGGTGTACCCGACCTGAAGAAAGTGTTCGAGGCGGCCAGGATCCGGCGGCAGAACGGGCAGGGCACGCTGTTGTTCGTGGATGAAATCCACCGCTTCAACAAAGCTCAGCAGGATGGGTTCTTGCCGCATATGGAGGATGGGACGATCCTGCTGGTTGGGGCAACGACGGAAAACCCGTCTTTTGAACTGAACGCCGCGCTGCTCAGCCGGGCGCAGGTTCTGGTGCTGGAACGTCTTAGCCTTGCTGATCTGGAACGTCTGACGCAGCGGGCAGAGAAAGAACTCGATCGCGCATTGCCATTGACTGGCCCCGCGCGCGAGGCACTGCAGGAAATGGCGGATGGCGACGGGCGGGCGCTTTTGAACCTGATTGAACAGATCGCGGCCTGGAAGGTCGATGCGGCCCTCGACCCGGACGCGCTGTCGACACGACTGATGCGTAGGGCGGCGAAATACGACAAATCAGGCGATGAGCATTATAACCTTATCTCAGCCCTTCACAAATCAGTGCGGGGGTCCGATCCGGATGCAGCCCTGTACTGGTTTGCAAGAATGCTAACGGGGGGCGAGGACCCAAGGTATTTGGCGCGCCGTATCACCCGGATGGCGGTTGAGGATATAGGTCTGGCCGATCCCCAAGCACAGGCGATCTGCTTGCAGTCCTGGCAAACCTATGAGCGGCTTGGCAGCCCCGAAGGTGAGCTTGCTCTGGCGCAGGCGCTTGTTTATCTGGCGCTAGCCCCAAAATCGAACGGTGGGTACGTGGGGTACAAGGCAGCAATGCGGCTGGCTAAGCAGTCGGGCAGCGAGCCGCCGCCAAAGCATATACTGAATGCTCCGACCTCGTTGATGAAGGATCAGGGATATGGCGCGGGCTACGCGTATGATCATGATGCCGAAGATGGGTTTTCGGGTCAGAACTATTTTCCGGACGGGATGGAGCGGCCCGAGCTCTACCAACCGGTCGAACGCGGATTTGAGCGTGAGTTGAAAAAACGACTGGACTACTTTGCCAAGCTGCGCGCGCAGCGTAGCAACTAAGTTCCGCCGCGTAAGGGGCGACAGGTGAGGCAAAACGCGTTTCCTTTGGGGCCTGAGGTCCGAGGGAGGAACCGCATGACTGTCTCAATCGAAAAAACCGAAGATGTCTGGACCATCATCCATGACCGTCCGCAAGCCCGCAACGCTGTAGACACAGAACACGCCAAAGCACTGGTCGCCGCATTTCTGGAGTTTGAACATAGCCCGGCCAAGGTTGCCGTATTCTGGGGCAAGGGTGGTAATTTTTGCGCCGGTTGGGACTTGAAACTGGCGGCCACTCTTGCAGACAGAGAGCTGGGCGAGGCCTATTTTGAAAAACATGCCTTCCCGATTGGGTCTGCGCCCTCGACGCTTGGCCCCATGGGACCGTCTCGTTTGGAGTTGTCCAAACCGGTGATCGGGGCAATTGAAGGTGCCGCTGTGGCGGGCGGTATGGAGCTTGCCCTGTGGTGTGATATCCATGTGATGGCGGCAACGGCGTATCTGGGCGTTTATTGCCGCCGCCGGGGGATTACGCTGATGGATGGTGGCACGGTCCGCCTGCCGCGGCTTGTCGGGCAAGGCAAAGCGCTTGAGATTGCCCTGACCGGGCGCAAGGTCGAGGCAGAGGAATGCTATCGGATCGGTCTGGCTGAAAAGGTTGTACCGCATGGCGAGGCTCGGGCGGTTGCCGAGTCTATGGCCCGTGAAATTGCCCGTTTCCCGCAAGCGGCTGTACGGGCCGATCGCCGTTCAATCATTGAGACACGCGGTATGCCGGTGCGGGATGCGCTCAAGGTCGAATGGGCCAATGGTCTTGAGGCGATCCGCCGCGAAGGCACGGCCGGGGCGGGTCGTTTCCGCGACGGGGCTGGTCGGCACGGGAATTTCACAAACATCTGACTGCTTGACTCTCAGCCCTTTGCGCGCCACAGACGCGCATGTTTTCTAGGGCACTTACAGACTGGTTTGTCGTGCGGATGATCCGCGCGACGCAGGAGTTATCGGCATGAGCGGCGTACAGATGATCACCGTGGAAGAAGGTGATGGCGACCAGCGGGTTGACCGCTGGCTGCGCCGTCTGTTTCCCCATGTCAGTCAGGGTCGCATCGAAAAGATGTGCCGCAAGGGCGAGTTGCGGGTTGAAGGTAGTCGCGTCAAGGCTTCGACCCGGCTTGAGGCTGGTCAGGTCGTACGCGTACCGCCATTGCCTGACGCCGATCACACGCCTGCCGAGGTCAAAAAGGCTGTGTCAGAGGCCGATGCCAAAATGATCCAGTCCTGCGTGATCTACCGCGATGATCATGTGTTGGCGCTGAATAAACCGCATGGTCTGCCGGTGCAGGGCGGAAGTGGTCAGACGCGCCATGTGGACAGCCTGTCCGAGGCTCTGCGCTTTGGATATGACGAGAATCCCCGCCTCGTGCATCGGCTGGATAAGGACACCTCGGGCGTTCTGCTGATGGCGCGTACGCGCGATGCCGCCAAGGGGCTGACTGCAGCTTTCCGCCACCGCGACACGCGCAAGATCTACTGGGCGCTGGTGGCAGGGGTGCCGACCCCATATCTGGGTGAGATCAAGACCGGGTTGGTCAAGGCCTCGGGTCACGGCAAGCAGGGTGAGGGCGAAAAGATGATCGCCGTGCATCTGAACGAAATCAACGACACGCCGGGCGCGAAACGGGCGCATACACTCTATGCAACACTGTATCGGGTGGCAGGGCGCGCCTCATGGGTGGCGATGGAGCCGATCACGGGCCGTACTCATCAGTTGCGGGCGCATATGGCAGCGATCGGACATCCGATCATCGGTGATGGGAAATACGGTGGATCGGGGCAAGAGAACCTGGGCGATGGCTGGGGCGCGCAACTTGGCGGGATCATCAGCAAAAAGCTGCATCTGCACGCCCGGCAAGTGTCGTTCCAGCATCCGGTTACCTGCAAGACCATCACCGTCACGGCACCGCTGCCGGACCATATGAAACAAAGCTGGGACACCTTCGGATGGACTGAGGATCTAGCGGCCGACGATCCGTTTGAGGATCTGCAATGAGCGCACCTTTGCGTTTGGTTCTGTTCGATGTCGATGGCACGCTGGTTGATAGTCAGGGCAGTATCGTGGCGGCGATGACGGCCAGTTTTGATGCCCTGTCGCTGCCGGTCCCTGAACGAGAGGCGATTTTGTCCATCGTGGGACTGTCCTTGCCCAACGCCATGGCGCGCTTGGTGCCCGAGTGTACGGATGCCGATCGGCGGCGGCTTGTAGAGGGTTATAAACAGGCCTATCACGCGCAGCGGCTTGAACAGGGCACCGCCAGTTCACCGCTCTACCCCGGTGCGCGCGATACCATTGAGGCATTGCATGCCGTGCCCGAAATTCTGTTGGGTGTGGCGACTGGAAAATCGCAGCGCGGGCTGGATGCCCTGATTGAAGCGCATGGCTTGGAACGCTATTTCGTGACCCGGCAGGTTGCGGACCACCATCCGTCCAAGCCGCATCCTTCGATGATCGAGACGGCGCGCGGCGAAACCGGGGTGAGCGCGTCCAATACGGTGATGGTCGGCGACACCCGGTTCGACATGGACATGGCGCGCGCGGCGGGTGTCCCGAGCGTCGGCGTGACCTGGGGCTACCACGACAGGTCAGCGCTGGACGGGGCAACCTGCTTAATTGAAACTTTTGACCAGCTGCAAGGGACGCTGGAAGCAATTTGGACCTGAAGACATGAGCGACTGGAAGCCGAAACGATTTTGGACCGAGAGTGCGGTGGTCGACGCCGAAGGAGGCTACACCGTTGAGCTGGACGGTCGCCGTGTCAAAACCCCGGCCAAGGCTGCCTTGATCCTGCCGACGCGTTCCATGGCGGAAGAGGTCGCTGCGGAATGGGACGCTCAGCAAGATGTGATTGACCCGACAGCGATGCCGTTCACACGGTCGGCGAATGCCGCGATCGACAAGGTGCGCCACCAACACGCCGAAGTTGCGGATATGCTTGCCGACTATGGCGATTCGGATTTGCTGTGCTACCGCGCAACGCACCCGCAAGAGTTGCAAGAGCGTCAGGCCGAACAGTGGGGCCCGGTCCTTGACTGGGCCGCTGACATACTTTCGGCACGGTTGCAGCCGGTGAACGGTGTGCTGCATCAGCCGCAATCCAAAACGGCGCTGACCCCGCTAAGGCAGCGTGTTCATGAACTTAACGATTTCCAGCTGGCTGCCTTTCACGATCTTGTCAGCCTATCGGGGTCGCTGATCCTTGGGTTCGCTGCGGCCCAAAACTGGCGTACCGCGGAAGAAATCTGGCAAATTTCCCGGCTCGACGAGCTTTGGCAGATTGAACAATGGGGCCATGATGACGAGGCACGCGCTGTTTCAGAAACAAAAAGGACTGCGTTTTTGCACGCCAAAAAGTTCTTTGACATCTCGGTTTGATCCCACAAAGCACAATTTTCCAACGTCGGGCGAGTCATCTTTGAGATGACTCATCGTTTTCCCTGATCCGGCCCTTGACGTTTGTTTATGATTACGCCCAAACTCATGCCCACTAAAGGGGAGACACCTTTGGGGAAACCTTTCCGGCGCCAAAGGTGCTGGACAGAACCGTCCCTGGACCGGGACGGCAAATCAGGAAGAGGTAAAAATGAAAAAATCCGTAATCTTGGGCGTGGCAACGATCGCCGGCTTGGCTGCTGGCGCAGCTGCGGCAGGGACCGCCGACGATGTCAAAGCACGCGGCAAGTTGAACTGCGGCGTTGCAACCGGTGTACCCGGCTTTGCCAGCCCTGATGCCAACGGCGAGTGGCAAGGCTTTGACGTGGCTGTCTGCCGCGCAGTCGCAGCCGCCGTTCTGGACGATCCGATGGCTGTTGAGTTCATTCCAACCACCGGTAAAACACGCTTTACCGCGCTGGCTTCGGGTGAGATTGACATGCTGGCCCGTAACACCACCTGGACTTTCAGCCGTGACGTCGATCTGAAATTCGAATTCGTCGGCATCAACTACTATGATGGTCAGGGTTTCATGGTTCCCAAAGCACTGGGCGTAAGCTCGGCCAAGGAACTGGACGGTGCGACCGTCTGCATCCAGACCGGCACCACGACCGAGCTCAACCTGGCGGATTTCTTCCGCATCAACAACATGAGCTACGAACCGGTTCCGATCGAAACCAACGCTGAAGCGCAGCAGCAGTATCTGGCTGGTGCCTGTGACGTTTACACGACCGACGCATCCGGCCTTGCGGCCACGCGTGCAACCTTTGAAAACGCGGGTGATCACGTAATTCTGCCTGAAATCATCTCGAAAGAGCCGCTGGGCCCGCTGGTCCGTCACGGCGACAACGAGTGGGGCGATGTGGTTCGCTGGACCTTGAACGCACTGATCGCAGCGGAAGAGCTGGGCGTGACCTCGGCGAATATCGACGAGATGGCAACCGGCACTGACAACCCCGAAGTAAACCGCCTGCTGGGTTCCGAAGGCACCCTGGGTGAGATGCTGGGACTGGACGCAACATGGGCGCAGCGCGCGATCAAAGCCGGTGGTAACTACGGTGAGGTGTTTGCCAAGAACATCGGTGAGGAAACTCCGATCGGTCTGGCACGCGGCCTGAACGCTCAGTGGACTGACGGCGGCCTGCTGTACTCGCCACCGTTCCGCTAAAATCCACGGAAAAGGGCGCTGGGTAACCTGCGCCCTTTTTCAAATCAGAATGCTACGGGTGTCGCAAGAGCGGGGAAAACCTCGCCGGACATAAAGCACCCGAAATGCACGGGGATTCCACAATATGTCGACCATGACTGACCCGCCGAAAGCCGATTTTCGGTTGTCGATGCTTATAAACGATACCCGCTATCGGTCTCTTACCTTTCAAGTGATCGCAGCAATCGTTATCGCGCTTTCCATCTGGTATCTTGGGAACAACCTGATCCAGAACCTTCGGGCCGCCGGGCTCAACATCTCTTACGAATTTCTTGGCGATTCAGCCGGGTATGACATCAACCAGCGTCTGGTCGAATACGACAGCCAGTCCTCGCACGCGCGCGCTGCTATCGTCGGTTTGCTAAATACGCTTTTGGTTGCGTTTCTTGCCTGTATCACAGCCACGATTTTCGGTGTTATCGCGGGTGTTCTGCGCCTGTCGAACAACTGGCTCGTATCCAAATTGATGGCGATCTATGTCGAGATTTTCCGGAACATCCCGGTGTTGATCTGGATCCTCATCATCTTCTTCATCATGACGGCCGTTTTGCCCAGCCCGCGCGCCTTTCGGGGCGAGGATCCGGCGTCCAGCATGGTGCTGGATTTGTTCGCGTTCACCAACCGCGGCGTGTACATTCCGCGTCCGGAGTTCACCAGCGGACTGTTCGGCGTAACCTTCCTGAACTGGCTTTTGGTTCTGGTGGTTTTGGCCGGTTCGTGGTTTGTGTCCCGAGAGATCGAGAAGCGTGCGACGAAAACACAGGAAGTAACCGGTGAACGGCCCAAGACCATGCTCGTGAAGCTTGCGGTTTGGCTAGCGCCGTTTGGCATCCTGATGTTTCTGATGGGCCTGACTTGGAATGTTCCCGAACTGAAAGGCTTCAACTTCAGCGGCGGTATCAAGGTCGGTGGTCCGCTGATTGCGCTTTGGTTCGCTTTGTCGATCTATACCGGTGCTTTCATCGCCGAAAACGTTCGGGCCGGTATTCAGGCAATCAGCAAGGGACAAACCGAAGCTGCGGCCGCGCTGGGCTTGCGTCAGGGACGCATCATGAACCTTGTGATCCTGCCCCAAGCCTTGCGGGTGATCATCCCACCGCTGATCTCGCAGTACCTGAACATTACCAAGAATTCGTCGCTGGCGATTGCCGTTGGATATGCCGATATCACCGCAACGTTGGGCGGTATCACGCTGAACCAGACGGGCCGCGCGATCGAATGCGTTCTGTTGTTGATGTTGTTCTACCTTACGGCGTCGCTGCTGATTTCGATGGGTATGAACATCTACAATGCCTCCGTTAAGTTGAAGGAGCGCTGAGCCATGAGTGACCAAACAACCAACCCAATCGCTTTCGTGGCCGAGGGTACCATCCCACCAGCGCCACCGCCTGCAAATGAAACGGGTATCGTCAAGTGGTTGCGCGAGAATCTGTTCTCGGGCGTTACCAATACTGTTCTGACGGTTTTGTCTCTGCTGCTGATCTATGTGCTCGTAAAGAACACAATGCCATGGATTTTCAACGGTGTGTGGCAAGCAAACTCTCTGTCCGAATGCCGCGAGATTCTCGCCGGTAAGACTGGTGCGTGTTTTGCGGTTCTGACCGAGCGGTGGCCGCAACTGATCTACGGGTTCAAATACCCCGAGGAGGCCTACTGGCGGCCAAATCTGGCTTTTGTGCTGATGTTGGTGGCATTTGCGCCGGTGCTTTTCTTTGATCTGCCGCGTAAGATGCTTCTGTTCACGGCAGTCTATCCCTTCTTGGCTTTCTGGCTGATATGGGGTGGCACCATTCTTGTGCCGCTGGTCGCGCTGATCGGCTGTGTGGGGGCCTCGTTGGTTTTCCGGAAACTGGGCAGCAACAGCTTTGCCGCCGGGTTTTTTGGGGCTATCGTGACTGCGCTGGTCATCTGGAACGTCGGCGGAGCCCTGATACCGGAAGGTGCGTCGGACAACGCCTGGCTCACGGCGGTTCCCAGCCGCGATCTTGGCGGTTTCATGCTGAACATGATGCTTGGTGTGACCTGTGTATCGTTGTCGGTGCCGCTTGGGATCGCCCTTGCTTTGGGTCGCCAATCAAACATGCCGCTGATCAAGTGGGTCTGCGTCATCTTCATCGAGTTTATACGTGGCGTGCCTCTTATCACGTTGTTGTTCGTGGCCTCGGTGATGCTGGCGTATTTCTTCCCGCCTGACAGTACGGTCGACCTGTTCCTGCGGGTTGTGATCATGATCACAATGTTCTCGGCCGCCTATATCGCCGAGGTGATCCGTGGCGGTTTGGCAGCCCTCCCGCGCGGGCAGTACGAGGCAGCAGACAGTCTGGGTCTTGATTACCCGCAGGCTATGCAACTGATCATTCTGCCGCAGGCGTTGAAGATTTCGATCCCCGGTATCGTGAACGTGGCCGTGGGCCTGTTTAAGGACACCACGCTGGTTTCGGTTATCTCGATGTTTGACCTCGTGGGTATGATCCGCGGGCCGATCCTGGCATCGACCCAATGGAACGGCGTCTATTGGGAGCTTCTGGGCTTTGCCGCGCTTCTGTTCTTCGTCGTCTGCTACGGCATCTCTCAATATTCTCAGTGGCTCGAGCGTCGCCTTGCCACAGATCATCGTTAAGGAGTTCAACACATGTCTGAACTTGCAATTGACCGCGAAATCGACCGCTCGAAGATGCAGGTGAGCGACGAGGTCGCCATCGAAATCAACGGCATGAACAAGTGGTACGGGTCTTTCCACGTGCTGCGCGACATCAATCTGACCGTGAACCAAGGCGAGCGGATTGTTATTGCCGGGCCGTCGGGTTCGGGCAAATCCACCCTGATCCGCTGCTTAAACGCGCTGGAGGAACACCAGCAGGGTAGAATCGTTGTGGATGGGACCGAGTTGTCGAATGACCTGAAAAACATCGACAAGATCCGGTCCGAGGTTGGCATGGTATTCCAGCACTTCAACCTCTTCCCGCACCTGACCATTCTGGAGAACTGCACGCTGGCCCCGATTTGGGTGCGTAAGACGCCCAAGAAGGAGGCGGAAGAGCGTGCGATGCATTTCCTGGAAAAGGTAAAAATCCCTGAACAGGCGGACAAATATCCCGGCCAGCTTTCGGGCGGTCAGCAGCAACGTGTGGCGATTGCCCGCTCGCTCTGCATGATGCCGCGGATCATGCTGTTCGATGAACCCACATCGGCGCTTGACCCAGAGATGATCAAAGAGGTGCTCGACACTATGATCGAGCTGGCCGAGGAAGGCATGACCATGCTCTGTGTGACGCATGAGATGGGTTTTGCCCGTCAGGTCGCCAACCGCGTGATCTTCATGGACGCGGGCCAGATCGTAGAGCAGAATGAACCGGAAGAGTTCTTCAACAACCCGCAAAGCGAACGGACCAAGCTGTTCCTGAGCCAGATTTTGGGCCACTAATCCCGGTAAAATTAGAAAAGAAGGCGGGGTTTTACCCCGCCTTTTTTCATCCCAAAAGCTCGCGCGGAATGACGAATCCCTGCACGGTGCCGCTGTGCCAGCGCACTTGGGCCCAGTCGGTTGTGTCGAATTGGATCACGGTTGTTGCGCAAGTCGGGTAGTCAAGAAACCGGGGATGATCAGGCGCTTGCCGGACGATACGGTTTGCAAAGGCACCGATACCCGGATTATGCCCGAGCAAAAGCACGGTTCGCCCTGTGGCACCGGACAGCTCGTGTAAAATGTCTTCGGGATCGGCGTGATAGAGTGTGCGGTGAAAGCTTAACTTTTCCGCCCGCAGTTGCATCAGATCCCAAGTTTCGCGTGTGCGGGCCGAAGTCGAGCTGAGCACCTCGTCCGGCAACCAGTTGTTTTCACGCAGCCACGCGGCAATCGCCGGGGCCGACTTGCGCCCCCGTTTGTTCAGCGGGCGGTCGTGATCGTCCAGAGACAGATCACCCCAGCTGGATTTTGCGTGACGGGTCAGGATCAGCACGCGGGTCATGACGAGTGGAAAGCTCTCATGTGGTGGGCGGATTGTTCCGGATCGCGCCCTGCATTCTTGCTTAGCGGGCAGGACAGCCGCGCCAGGCAACCGCCGGTCATGCAGGTCTGGCCTTCGATCGTGCTCAAATGACTGTGGCAAACGTCGACGTCATAAAAACTGTGGTTGTTCAGTGCGCCCACCGGACAGGCTTGGGCGCATGGAGCCGCGCAGGTCACACACGGAGAAATACCGGTCACTTGGGGAATTGAAAGCTCCTCGGCAAAATGCAGCGCGCCCCGGAAGGAAATCATCATACCTACCGTGTCGTGCACCAATGCGCCTACGGGGCTACTAAATGTACGGCCAGATTTCAGCGCCCAATCGATAAACGGGGCGTAGGGTGGGCCGCCGAACGGAAAATGCGCCTCAGCCCCGAGATCACGCGCCAATTCGCCGATGATACGCGACGACCAGCTGTCTACAGGGTGTTCGCTCAACCACTCAGGCGCGGATTTCAGCTTTGGCCAAAACGCCCGCCCCGCACCCAGCAGAATCAAGGTTCCGTCTTGCAGTTGTTTTGCCCCTGTCAGGCGCGGATGCAGCGCGCCCATAACGATTAGGCCAACCTTCTGTGCGGCCTGTTCCACACGGTCGTAGGTGGTGGTAGAGGAGGTTGTGTTATGTCCGGTCATGTCTCCTCCGCTGCGCTACTCAGTCTGGCCGGATCAGCGAACCGGCGCCGTGTTCGGTAAACAGCTCTAACAGTACGGCGTTTGGTGCGCGCCCGTCCAGAATGACCACAGCGCGAACGCCGCTGTGCAGCGCGTCCAGTGCCGTTTCCGTCTTTGGGATCATGCCACCTGCGATCGTGCCGTCCATCGTCATTTCACGAATCTGACCCGCTTTGAGCTCGGTCACGACCTCGCCACCTGCGTTCTTCACGCCCGAAACGTCCGTCAGCAAAAGCAGCCGGTCTGCTTTGAGCGCGGACGCGATGGCACCAGCAGCGGTATCGCCGTTGATGTTGAAGGTCTCACCATTCTTACCTGCGCCGAGGGGGGCGATTACCGGGATCACATCATGCGCGAACAGATCTTGCAGAATCTTCGGGTTCATCTCGGACGGTGCGCCGACAAATCCCAGGGACGGATCAGCCTGATCGCAGGTGATCAGGTTGGCGTCCTTGCCCGACAGGCCCACAGCCGTGCCGCCCTGCCTGTTGATTGCCTGAACGATGCGTTTGTTGACAAGGCCGGACAGCACCATCTCAACCACTTCGACAGTGGCCCTGTCGGTGACACGTTTACCGTTTACAAATTCGGACTGGATATTCAACTGGCTCAGCATCGCGTTGATCATCGGTCCGCCGCCATGCACGATCACCGGGTTGACGCCCACCTGGCGCATCAGAACGACGTCACGAGCAAAGCTTTCCATCGCTTCGTCGCTGCCCATGGCGTGACCGCCCAGCTTGATGACGACAATCGCCCCATCATAGCGTTGGAGATACGGTAATGCGCTGTTCAAGGTAGCGGCGGTGGCGATCCAGTCCCGGTGCATTTCTCTTGTCTTCATGGCTGCTGTCCCTTTGGCTTCCCGTGTTAGGGCCTTTGCGGGGTCGTGCCAAGACCGGATAGCGGAAACAACGGCAGAGAACGGGCCGCTTTGCTGGCGCAGCCGGGGCTCGGTCAGCTTTTCGTGCGTTTCACGACCGGGATATCGCTGAGCGGTATTAGGTCAATCACCCCTTCCGCCAGCAAGATCAAACCTACCAGCGGGCAGGCCCGCAACGCTAACAGGGGCAATAGGTAAAACGGCAGGGTTATTCCAGATGTGCGATGATCGAACGAAGGATCGGTATTCCGTCACCTTTTTCGGATGAGGTAAGCACGATTTCCGGAAAAGCGGCGGGGTGTTTCGACAGCGCACCACGCACCTGGTCTAGTACCTTTTCACGCTCCTTGGCCTTGACCTTGTCGGCCTTGGTCATCACGCATTGGAAAGTAACAGCGCTGGTATCCAGTAGTTTCATGATTTCGGCATCGACCGGCTTAACCCCGTGGCGCGAGTCGATCAGGACAAAAGCCCGGCGCAAGGTCTGACGGCCGCTCAGGTACTGTTTCAGCAACCGCTGCCATTTCTCCACCACCTTCACCGGCGCATTGGCATAACCATAGCCGGGCAGGTCAACCAGATAGAGCTCGGGGCCTTGGGTGAAAAAGTTGATCTCCTGCGTGCGGCCCGGTGTGTTCGAGGCACGCGCCAACCCCTTTGTGCCCGTCAGTGCGTTGATCAGGCTGGATTTACCCACGTTTGACCGGCCTGCAAAACACACCTCTAATCTGTCTGGCGCAGGCAGGCCGTCCATTGCGACCACGCCTTTGATGAACTCGGACGGGCCCGCAAACAATTTGCGCCCGCGTTCCAACGCGATGTCGTCGGGCTCAGATGCCAGCGGGAAGGGTAGGGTGCTCATATAATCTGTACCTTGTCACCAACCGAAATTTCACCGCCTTCGACAACTTCGGCATAGACGCCGAAATCCTGATGCCCCCACGTTTCAAGAGCGCCCAAGGTGTCGGCATCGCGCTGGCCGGTATCCGGGTTGGCTGTTGTTGCAAGGCAGCGGGTGATGCGTTCGCGCACTCGGAATACTGCCTTTCCGATCCGAATGTCGCGCCCTAGCCAGTCGAACTCTTCCCACAGGGGCATTCCGTCAATCCAGATATTGCCGCGCCAGCGATGGATCGATAGGTCCTGTTCCAGTTTTTGTCCAACCGCCCGGTGAGACGCCATATTGCATAGGCTGATCGAAGGGAAATCGCTGTCCGTCATCCCGCGTCCCGGCACCCGGATAATCCGGGCCGAGGCTGCCCGGTCTGTCGGCATCAAGGGTCTGACCCACTCCAAAAAAACTTGTGGCTGACTGTCAGGGGCAAACGTCAAATCCGGACGATCCGGGTGAGACAATGTCACTAGTTCTCCTTCCACGCTTGCAGAAATCGCCATCAACTGCGGTGCCTTCGCGCAACGACTGAAATTGGCGCACGGGGCCCAGTCCGAATCGTCTGCCGTGGATGCCTCATGCGCGACGGCCCAAACACGATCTCCGGGCATCGTTTGCCCGGAAATCATGTTTACGGTTTTCACGGCCTCGCGACCATGGCTTTTAATCGGGTGCCGCCAAATCTGGGTTACCTCACCCGTCATTTATCATCCGCTTTTGACGACCGCTTGAAGCTGGACTTGATGTTGCCAAACACGTCCGGCTTGTAGCCCTGGCTGCGCATGATCAGGTATTGCTGGGTGAACGTTATTGTGTTGTTCGCGATCCAGTACACCACCAGTCCGCTGGCAAAGCCGCCCAGCATGAACATGAACACCCATGGCATCCACGCAAAGATCATTGCCTGCGTCGCGTCGGTTGGTGCCGGGTTCAGCTTTTGCTGAAGCCACATCGAAATGCCCAGCAACAGTGGCAGGATACCAATGAAGATCAGCGCCATCAGGCTTTCAGGTTGCGGACCAGCCCAAGGTAGCAGCCCAAAGAAATTCATGATCGAGGTCGGGTCAGGTGCGCTCAGGTCCTGGAATGGCCCGAACCACGGCGCCTGACGCAGTTCGATAGTAACAAAGATCACCTTGTACAGTGAGAAGAAGATCGGAATCTGCATCAGGATCGGAAGGCAACCCGCAGCGGGGTTCACCTTTTCTTTCTTGTACAGTTCCATCATGCCCTGTTGCATCTTCTGACGATCATCGCCAGCGGCCTCTTTCAGGGCTTCCATCTGTGGCTGGAGCTCTTTCATCTTTGCCATCGAAACGTAGGATTTGAACGCCAGCGGGAACAGGATCGCCTTGATGATCAGTGTCAGGCCGATGATGGACCACCCCATATTGCCGATCAGAACATTGATGTTGTGCAGCAGCCAGAAGATCGGCTTGGTCAGGAAGAAGAACCAGCCCCAGTCGATGCTGTCGATGAACTTGTACACACCTTGTGCCTGATATTCGCGGATGGTTTGCCATTCCTTGGCACCGGCGAAAAGCTGCGTAGTGACCTCTTCCGTGGCACCAGGGGCGACGGTCAGGGTCGGCAGAACGGTTTCGGTCTGATAGATATTCCGACGCGGGTCAAACTTTGCGGCTGCCTTGAATGCGGTTCCCGGCTCGGGGATCAGCGTGGTCATCCAGAAGTGGTCGGTGAAACCGATCCACCCATCCTCTTTGATCTGGAACACCTCGGCCTGCGCACGTTCATTCGGGTCGATATCGAAATCTCGTACATCGCCATAGTCGATCTCGGTCAAGGTGCCATCCGCCATGCCGATCACGCCTTCATGCAGAATGAAGAAGTTTTTCAGACCGGGCAGGTCCCCATCCTCACCGATGCCGTGACGGGCGAGGATGCCGTAAGGTGCCATGCCGACCTCGGTCGCCAAGTTGTTTTCGACCGATTGAGTGACCGTAAACATATAGTCTTCATCTACCGAGATCATGCGGCGGAAGGTCAAACCGTTTTCGTTGTCCCATTTGAGAGTGATTGGTGTGTCGACGCTCAGCGCTTCACCCTCTTCCACGGTCCACAGCGTGTTTGGGCCGGGTACATCCGCGCCACCAACACCAGCACCAGGAGCCCAACCGTAAAGGGCGTAATAAGCCGATTCTGAACCGACCGGATACAGCAACTCAACAATTGGTGCACCATCGTCGATGGAAACCTTGTAGTCTTTCAGGAACAGCTCATCTATCCGGCCGCCCGACAGCGACAGGCTGCCCTTCAGACGGGGGGTGTCGATCTCAACGCGCGGGGCCTGCTCATCGGGCAGGGTCTCTTCGGTGGCAGTCGTCGCCTCACCAACGGTGCCAGTGCCCGCGGCGCTGGGTGTTTGAACCTCATTGCCCTCAACAGTGGCAATCTCGGTCTCGTTGGGTGTGGGTGTTGGTTCCGGAGGAGGGAACAGCACGAACCAAACAAGGATCACGAGAAAGCTGAGCGCGGTTGCAAGGATAAGATTCTTGTTCTGATCGTCCATCGGGGACAGCCACCTTAAGCAGTGAAACACACTCGGTGGGTTCAACAGAGTGCAGGCCCAAAGGTCAAGCGAATTCGCCCGACATTTCGTCACGGTTTGCGTTTCTATGCCTTAAATTCACGATTAATGGCCAGTCTTTCGCTCAATCCTTGGCATTGCGGTGATCTTGCTTTGATACTCCGCAATCCAGCCAAATGTGTTCTCGAACGGCATTGGCTTGCCAATACCGAAGCCCTGGACATGGTTGCAGCCCAATTGCGCCATCAAGGCGTGCTCACCGCGGGTCTCGACCCCTTCGGCCAGCGTTTCTACGTTTAATCGCTCAGCCATCGTCAGGATCGCGCTGACAAGTTGTTGCTGGCTTGCGTCGCGATCTGCTTTTGCGACAAAGGATCGGTCAATTTTGATGCGCCTAACGTCAAAGCGCTTGATCGACGCGATCGACGCATGCCCTGTGCCAAAGTCGTCCAGATCAATGCAGCACCCAAGCTTGGCCATACCAGTCACATTACGCGTAATTACATCGTCTGGCCTGCGGGAAAAAACGGTTTCCAAGATCTCAGCAGCCAGCCGGTCCGGCGTTAGGTCATTCTGGTCCAATTCCCATTTCAGACGATCCATCAGCGCAGGATCGCGCAATTCGTCTGATGAAAAATTCACGCCAATTCTTGGTATTGCAACCCCGGCACGGTCCCAATCGCGCATGGCGGCAAAGGCATGGCGCCGCATCGTCTGGCCGAATTTCCCCATAAGTTCGGCCTGCTCAGCAAAAGGCAGGAAAACCTGAGGCCCTAAAATTCCCTTTTGCGGGTGTTCCCAGCGGGCCAGCGCCTCAAACCCCGAGACTTGCCCGGTATCGGTTGAGACCTGAGGTTGAAACCAGGGACGGATTTCACCATTGTCCAGTGCCGCCTCAAACTCTCTGCGCAGATTGGCCCGCAGACGCGACCTACGCTGCGTTTCGCTTGAAAACGCACGAATGGTCGAAGGCCCGTTGCGTTGTGCCTCGCTTAAAGCGGCTGAGGCAGCGTCGATCCATTCTTCGTACCGGTCCCCGGCCACGCTGGACACAAGGCAAAATCCGATCGAACAAGATGCGTAAACTCCAGCGCCGTTTAGCGCAAAGGGCTCTTCCACAACGGCCTGAATGCGCCCCGCCATCTGGATGCAGGCTTCAAGGTCCAAGCTGTGAGAGGGGTGCAAACCGATTGCAATCTTGTTGGGCTCCAACCTGGTTGCTACGTCTTGCGAGCGGATAACGGTAAGAATGCGGCTACTGAATTGATCGGCCAGGTGATTTGCCGCTGAATTTCCGTGGTGGTCCAGAAAGTCAGAATAATCGTCCAGCGCAACAAGGACGCAGGCTGACTCTGATCCGCTGGACGTTGCGGTATCAAAAAAAACTTCCAACTCGGCGGCAAAACTGTCGATGGCCAACAATCCACCCAGAAGGCGGGGGCGCTTTTTCTGCTTGCTGGTCCTAGAGTCAAACGCAGCGGCACCAATACAAATCAGTGGTAGGCCAAGCGCAACGACCACCAGCGCCCGTTCGCCCCCCAGCCAAAACGCCGCAAGGCTTATGGCGGGCAGAAACGCCAGCGCGGCGGGGCTGTTAAGCATGGAAGCAAGCGCAGTGATATAGCGTTCGAGCTTGATATGTTTCCACATCGGTTTTCCGGGCCTTTACGTTGGGCATAGCACGTCTGTAGCCACCGTAGAAAACCAATCTGAGCGAGACGTTAACGCAGCTGTGGAATTTCGCCCGAATTTTCGTCTCTTTTGCACGGGTTTAGCGCCAGATTGGCAAAGTCGAACAGTTTCGGATCCAGCAGGTGCGAGGGTCGGGCGTTGGTGAGCGCCCGGAACATCACCTGCCGCCGACCGGGGCTGTTCTTTTCCCACTGATCCAGTATCTGTTTGACCTGCTGGCGTTGCAGCCCATCCTGGCTGCCGCAAAGATCGCAAGGGATGATCGGATAATTCATCGAGGTGGCGAATTTCTCGCAATCGGCCTCGGCTACATGGGCCAGTGGGCGGAACACGAACAGATCGCCTTCTTCGTTCACCAGTTTTGGCGGCATCGTTGCCAGACGCCCGCCATGGAACAGGTTCATGAAAAAGGTCTCTAGGATGTCATCCCGATGATGACCAAGTACCACGGCCGAGCACCCCTCTTCTCGTGCGACACGGTACAGATTGCCTCGGCGCAGACGTGAGCACAGCGCGCAATAGGTGCGGCCCTGCGGAACCTTGTCAACGACTACGGAATAGGTGTCCTGGTATTCGATCCGGTGCGGCACTCCCATGCGTTCCAGGAACTCGGGCAGGACGGTTGCCGGAAATCCGGGCTGGCCCTGATCCAGATTGCAGGCCAGCAGGTCAACAGGCAGCAGTCCGCGCCACTTCAGTTCGTAGAGAACCGCAAGCAGGGTATAGCTGTCTTTGCCACCTGACAGGCAAACCAGCCAGCGGGGCGGTTTGCCATCTTTTTCGTGGGCGGACGGGTCCACCATGCCGTAATGCTCGATGGCTTCGCGAGCCTGGCGTATGATGCGTTTGCGCAGCTTCTTGAACTCGGTGGTCGAGGGCGCGCCAGCAAAAAGCGGGTGGATATCGTCAGCGTCGTCAAACATGCGCAGCCCCTACAGCAGTTGGTGCGACCGGGCAAGTGCGGCGTTAGCCCAACCGCCCTAGCAGAGCGTCCGTGTCCAGCCCGGCAACCGATCCGGGAACTCGCCCGCTGTGGCCTGAAAGGCGGGTGGCGATGAAACTATCTGCTACCGCGTCAGGGCCGTTTTGCAAAAGTTGAGAGGCGGTCAGCAACAAAGCAGTGCGTTCAGCGAACCAGCGCGCCTCGGCCTCAGCCGGAAGGGCAGGCCAGCGCTCACGATGCGCCCTCAGCGCGGCGTCATATGCGCGAACTGCGCCCTTTGCGGCATCCAGCTCGGCCCCCAGCACTTCCGCGGCCAAAGGCTCGCGCGACAGGGTTCGAAGGATATCAAGGCAGATCACGTTGCCTGACCCTTCCCAAATGCCGTTTAGCGGAGCCTCTCGGTATAGGAGGGGTAGGGGCGTGTCCTCGACATACCCCATGCCGCCCAAAACCTCCAAAGCTTCTGCTACAACCACGGGGCAGCGTTTTGTGTTCAGGAACTTAGCCAGCGCAACACTGATCCGGGCGAAAGCTCGGTCTTCGGCGGTATGACCATCGAAAGACCGCGCCACGCGCATCCCCAGCGTCAGGGCACCCTCCCAATCCAGCACCAAGTCAGCCAGAACCGCACGCATAAGGGGCTGGTCCAGCAACCGACGTTGGAAGGCGGTCCGATGCATCACCCAGTGATACGCCTCGGACAGAGCGGCGCGCATCAAGCCAGCCGGGGCCATTGCCGTGTCAAGCCGTGTGTGATGCACCATTTCTAGGATGGTACGGACCCCGGAGCCTTCCTCGCCCATTTGGTAAGCCAATGCGTCGTGATATTCGATTTCCGCCGAAGCGTTGGATTTATTGCCCAGCTTGTCTTTCAGGCGCATCAGATGGATCGCGTTGCGCTCACCCTCCAACCACCGGGGGACGAGGAAACAGGTCAATCCCCCCGGAGCCTGCGCCAATGTCAGGAAGCCGTCCGACATCGGGGCCGAACAGAACCACTTATGCCCGCGCAACCTCCAGTGATCGCCGTCCCGTAGGGCGAGCGTTGTGTTCGCGCGCACGTCCGACCCGCCCTGTTTCTCGGTCATTGCCATGCCCAGCGTAGCACTGGTCTTTTTGGCAATAGGCTTTGTCGCGGGGTCATATTGGGGGAACATCAGCTTGGTGCGCCAAACCGAAGCTATGTCACCATGGGCAGAAATTGTCGGGATCGCGGCGTAGGTCATGGTTAGCGGGCAACAATGGCCGGGTTCGATTTGGCTGGCCATATAGACCATGGCCGCGTGGGTCGCATGGCCGCCCGGCTCTCCGTCCCACGGCAGAGTGACGTAGCCCGCAGATCGGGACAGGCGCATCAGGCGATGATAGGCGGGGTGAAACCGCACCTCGTCCAATCGCCGTCCACCGGGATCGAATTGTTTCAGCTCTGGCGGATGGCGGTTGGCTTCGCGGCCAAGCTCTCGCACCTCAGCTTGGCCAATGGTTTGTGCGTATGAAATCAGCGGGTCGGTGCGTCCCCCGGTCAATCCAACATTCGCTTGCAGCACCGGGTCTGTCGCCCACAGGTCCTGATCCCCGCGTGCAGGTGGTTGGTTCAGAACGTCATGGGTGGGCAGAGAGTGGCGCGCGTCAGATGTCATCAGGACCTCGGGCAGTTCGGGTCCAAGTGTTCAGCGGAGGGTGCCGCCGGTCAAGCCTGACTAGGGGTCACGCAGGATCGTCTTTGCGGTCGGGAACCGGATCGTACCCATCACCACCCCAAGGATGGCAGCGCCCGATCCGCCGGGCGGCCAGCCACGCGCCTTTTATGGCGCCGTGCTTCTCCAACGCTTCCAGTGCATAGGCTGAGCATGTGGGCTGATACCGGCAATTGAAGCCGACCCAAGGGCTGAACACCAACCGATAAGCCCGCACCGGCAGGGCAAAAACACGTGCAAGCAGAGTCATGTCCCGGCCCCGTGGATTTTACGCAGGGCATATCGCAAATCTGCAAGCATCAGGTCGAACGGACGAGCGGCAGTCACCTCAGCTCGGCCAATCAGTACGTAATCCCACCCGTCCTGGCCGTTGACGGGCAGAACTGCCCGCGCCGCCTCGCGCAGCCTGCGCTTAGCGCGGTTGCGGGCGACTGCATTTCCAACCTTTTTGGAGCAGGTAAAGCCAACGCGAATTCCGTTCGCCTCATCGGGCGCACGTTTGCAGGCCTGTACCATCATCGAGGATGTGCCCTGTCTTTTCGCGCGCGCGGCTTTCAGGAAATCAGACCGTTTCCTGAGCACAGTCAAGGTTTCGGGCGTGCAAACGGAGGCCGCCGGGGGCATATCCCCGGGGTGGTTCTTACCATCCACAGGGGCCTCCGGCGGCGTCATGTTCATAACCTGATCGGTGAGCGGTTTACGCGCTCAGCGATTTACGACCGCGGGCGCGGCGTGCGTTCAGGATTTTGCGGCCGGCCTTGGTGGCCATGCGTGCACGGAAACCGTGGCGGCGTTTGCGAACCAGGTTCGAAGGCTGATAGGTGCGTTTCATCGCTCCGTCTCCAATCTATGCGGTCGGGTGCGGCGCGGATTCGCCTGCCCGGGGTGTTCGAAGTCCGTCCTCTACTGGGTAGCGGGGGCTAAGTCAAACCCCTAGGTGGGGGTTTTGACGCCTTTTGCAACAATTCTGTAACCACACCCCGCAAAAGGTTTCAAAACGTGGGGTTTAGGGCCCAATACCGTCACTTTAAGGGTCGCAGACATCAAGGCGGCGTGAAGCCCCTGTTGCTTGGCCCACGAACGTCGCATGTTGTGTTCTAATGAAACGCAAGAAACCGGACAGTTCCATGAGCGATATTACCCAGGCCCGACGCAGCGGGCTTGCGCGACACATTCCTTTGCTGGTGATTCTCACCGTTGCCACGGTGGGCTTTTTCACGCTTGGCGATTACCTGACCTTTGAGACGCTGCGCGACAACCGCGAGGCGCTGTTGGTTTGGCGTGATACGCATTTCTGGTTGCTGGCCGCTGGTTTCGTCTCTGTTTACATCCTGATTGTCGCCTTTTCGCTGCCAGGCGCGGCCGTGGCCTCGATGACCGGCGGGTTCCTGTTCGGCTTGTTTTCGGGGACCATCTTCAACGTTTTCGCCGCCACGATAGGTGCGTCTGCAATCTTTTTGGCGGCGCGTTGGGGCTTGGGTGAGGCTCTGACAGCCCGTCTGGAATCCTCGGAAGGTACGATCAAGAAACTCAAGGACGGCCTGCGTGAGAACGAAATTCCGGTTCTGTTCCTGTTGCGCCTTGTTCCCGTTGTGCCGTTTTTCGTAGCCAACCTTGTGCCGGCGCTGGTTGGCGTGAAGTTCCGCAACTTTCTGATCACTACGGCGCTGGGCATTATTCCTGGTGGCATCGTCTACACCTGGATCGGTGTGGGGTTGGGTGGCGTGTTCGACCGGGGTGAAACACCGGATGTCTCGCTGTTGTGGGAGCCGTTTGTAATTGGCCCCATTCTGGGTCTGTGCGCGCTGGCCGCGTTACCGATTGTCATCAAAGCTCTGCGCGGCAAAAAGGGCGTCTGATTTCATGAAAGACCTGAAAACGGATATCCTGGTGATCGGGGCTGGGTCGGGCGGTTTGTCCGTGGCCGCAGGTGCCAGCCAGATGGGCGCGAAGGTCGTCCTGCTGGAAGGTCACAAAATGGGCGGCGATTGTTTGAATTTCGGCTGTGTGCCGTCCAAGGCATTGATCGCCAGTGGCAAAGCGGCCCATGGTCAGGCAAACGCCTCTGCACTTGGCGTTGCAGATGTTGTCCCGCAGGTGGATTACGCGGCCGCTAAGGATCACGTTCATGACGTGATCGCCCAGATCGAGCCAATGGACAGCCAGGAACGGTTTGAGGGGTTCGGTGTCACGGTGATCCGTGAATATGGCAGCTTCGTCTCTCGGGCCCAGGTACAGGCTGGTGATCAGCTGATTACGGCGCGCAGGATTGTCATTGCCACGGGCTCGTCGCCTTTGGTGCCGCCGATTCCGGGGCTGGAACAGGTTCCATACTTTACCAATGAGACGATCTTCGATCTGCGAGAGAGGCCTGAGCACCTTCTGATAATCGGTGGTGGTCCAATCGGTATGGAAATGGCGCAGGCTCATATCCGTCTTGGATGTGACGTGACGGTGATTGAAGGCCAGCAACCGCTGGGCAAGGACGACCCCGAGGCGGCGGCTGTTGTGCTGGATACGCTTCGTGCCGAGGGCGTGGCCATTCATGAAAATGCGACGGTCGCACAGATCCGCGAAAATAAGGGCGTGATTGAAGTTGTGACCGAGAACGGAGAAGTATTCTCGGGTTCACATTTGTTGCTGGCTGCAGGGCGCAAGGCCAATACCGACAGCTTGAATCTTGAGGTCGCAGGGATCGAGCCGACCCACACCGGGATAAAGGTGGATGCGTCTCTGCGCACCACGAACCGTAACGTCTATGCTATCGGAGATGTCGCTGGTGGGATGCAATTTACCCATGTAGCTGGCTATCACGCCGGGGTCATCATCCGTTCGGCCCTGTTTGGTTTACCGTCAAAGGTCAAAACGGCGCATATTCCATGGGCCACCTATACCGACCCGGAACTGGCGCAGGTCGGGCTGACCGAAGCGCAGGCCCGTGACCAATATGGCGACAAGGTCGAGATTGCGCGCTTTGACTATCACCACAACGACCGGGCGATCTCGGAGCGGAAGACTAAAGGCTTCATCAAGGTCATGGTTGTAAAGGGCCGCCCGGTAGGTGCCACGATTGTCGGCCATCAGGCCGGAGAGTTGATCAACTTGTGGTCGTTGGCTTTGGCAAATAACCTCAAAATGGGGCAGATCGCCGCAATGGTTTCGCCCTATCCCACGATCGGAGAGCTTAACAAACGCGTCGCGGGAGCCTATTTCACGCCAAGGCTGTTTGAGAATCAGACAGTTAAACGAGTGGTCGGGTTTATCCAACGCTGGATACCCTGATCGGAAAGGGGGCGCAATTTGAACTCGCTGTCGGGCCGATTTCTGATCCTGACCACGGTCTTCGTAATGTTGGCCGAAGTCCTGATTTTTGTACCCTCAATTGCGCGGTTTCGCGAAGATTTCCTGCTCAATCGGCTTGAGCGCGCCCAGATCGCTTCATTGGCCTTGCTGGCCGACGACATGCTGGCACAAGACCTTGAGGCTGAGCTTTTGGCCAATGCCGGTGTCTACAATGTCGTGTTGCGGCGCGACGAGGTGCGTCAGCTGATGCTGTCCTCACCCATTCCCGAGCCAATCGCCCATACCTACGACCTGCGCGATGCCGGGCCGTGGATTCTGATCAAGGATGCTCTGTCGCGCTTGTTCACCCCGGAAAACGAAGTCATTCGGGTTATTGGGGAGCCGGTAAAAGATGCAGGTCTGTTGATTGAGGTCACCATAGACAGCATGCCGCTGCGTGCCGCGATGACCGACTATGGGCTACGCATTCTGGGCCTGTCCTTTGTCATCTCGATTATCACTGCGTTTTTCCTGTTTCTTGCCGTCCGCGTGGTTTTGGTGAAACCAATCAAAAGCGTCGTGGGCTATATGCAGCGATACGCGGGCGCGCCTGAGGACGCGCGCGGTATCATCTCGCCCAATTCAAAGGTGACCGAACTGCGTGAGGCTGAAGAGGCTCTGCAGAAACTTCAGACAGAGCTGACCCAAGCCCTGAAACAGCGTGAACGTCTGGCGCAGTTGGGTGGCGCGGTAGCGAAGGTCAGCCATGATCTGCGCAATATCCTGACCTCGGCACAGTTGTTCACTGATCGGATCGAAACCAGTGACGACCCCTTGGTGCGGCGAATGGCACCGAAACTGGTGAACTCGATCACGCGGGCTGTGTCCCTGTGCGAAAGTACGCTGGCCTTTGGCCGCGCCGAAGAACCCGCACCCACCCTGACAATGGTGCCTCTGCGCGATGTGGCCGAAGACGTGGTGTCCAGCGAAAAGCTCGCCATCGGCGATGCCTGCGTCGAGATTGTCAACGACGTGCCAAAGGACCTTGTGGCGCGTGCGGACCCGGAGCAGATTTTCCGCGTCATGATGAATTTGGTGAGAAACGCCTTTCAAGCGCTGGCTGCGTCTGGAAAACCGGGAAAAATCACGATTACCGGCTATGCGGGTGAAAATGACTGGTGCATCGAAATCAAGGATAATGGCCCCGGCTTGCCACCCAAAGCGCGTGAAAACCTGTTTACACCATTTCAGGGTGGGGTGCGCAAAGGAGGATCGGGTCTTGGTCTTGCCATCTCGCAAGAGCTGGTGCGCGGACATGGCGGCGATCTGGTTTTGAAAGAGACAGGCCCTGAGGGAACCACATTTGAATTTCGGCTGCCTCGGGGTGACGTGACTTTTTAGACTTTTTTTGAAGAATCGCCTTGCACCTCCCCAGAGCTGGGTCTAAACACCGCCTCACCAACGCGGACCGATAGCTCAGCTGGATAGAGTACTTGACTACGAATCAAGGGGTCGGGGGTTCGAATCCTCCTCGGTCCGCCACTTGGTATCTGTTGAACGTCACACGAACCTGACCCAACCGTCACAGTTGGACCAGAAACGGGTGAGCGTTCGACATCGGAAGGCACCCCCCGATGTTGGCCATCAGTTGAATTTGACCTTTGCGTCTTAAATTGATCCAGAATCCCCATTTTGATACTCCCGCAAAGACTTTGTTTGACCTGGCTTCCCTTTTGGAAAATCAGGGCTGATTTGCAGATCAGACAGAGAAGCTGCCTGTTCCTGCTGATCTGCCACGTGGCGAACGCGGGAGGGGGCGAGGCAATGCTATTCGACAGGGGTGGTGCGGCCCGCAGGCACAGCCGAGGACACGGCCCTGTCTAATGGGGTTGCCCGAGGGGGAGGGCTGCGCCCTCACCCTGACGGCCAGGGGTGCCACTCAAGGAGTTCAGCCGAAAGAGCCGGGTTCCTTTGGCACGCGTTGTCGCCGATTGGACGGCAGGTCGATTGACCGGCGTGTCGCGGGGTCCAGAAGTCGAAGGGTTGGCGGGTATGCTGATCGATCAAGCTGAAGCCTTAGAAAAGCAGGAGCATGCATTTTCTGGCGACCTGCCGCTCTTGGATGCGGCGGCACGCTTGAAAATGAATGTGATATCGATCCGACGGTTGCGGGATGGTGACTTTCTGAGTCAGGTCACGGCGCGGAACCCGGATACGCAGCACAACCGGTGCTATATCACGGCCCAAAGCCTGCAAGCGTTTGAGGCGCGTTATGTAACACTGGGTCAAATGGCTGAGCAGTTTGAATTTGCCGCGATCCATCTGGCTCGGACGTTAGACCGGAGAGAAATTGAGACGATCCCCTGTGACGCCGGGTTTGTTCGCGCGTATCCGAAAGAGATACGAGATATTGTTCGGGAATTGATGATGAGGGGTAACACGTCAGGCCAACCCGAAAATACCAACGACTGTCTGAACCAAGAAAAGCAAGTGGCGGAGCCAAGCTGATGCTCCGCCGTGCATACTCACCAGTAGTAGTGATGGGGTTTGCGGCTATCCGGTCAAGCAATGTCATCAGGATCAGCGCCTCTCAGGATGCCAAGCGCAAGGGCCTTGGATTTGCGTCTTGTTGGACGTGTGTGAAAGATGATGTCGTGACCGCGCGGCAATTGCCGAGCCACCGGACATCATCCGGGTCTTTTCCGAGGCGTTGGCTCAGACCCAGGCGCGAGTACCCGTTCCCAGGCACGGTGCGGGGACGTTTGCGTTTGTAGTGGGCCATGTCTGCGGCCTTTCATGCAGTTTCAGAACTACATGGCACCCTCCATCGTTTGGTTTTCTGGTCTTGGGCTGGGCTCTGCTTTGACACTGAACACGCAGCCGGACTGGATATCGGATTGGGTCTCAAAAATCAATCGAAGGAAATAGGACGGCTTTCATAAGAATTTGTGCATCGGCTCTGGCAACCGGAGAGGCCCTTTAGCTAGGGCAGTCTCCAGGCAACGGATCGTTACAAGTATTTAATGAGCGTAGGCCGCTGTCAGTTTTTCCTAAAGGCCAACTACAAGCAATTGTTAAACTGCGAGGTGAAGAGACATGAATGATGGTCGAAATGACCTTTTTGAACAGCTCAAACCAATTTGGGAGGCCGCTGTTAATTTGGGCGAGAACGCCCCCGAACTCAGTATGAAGGCCTATCTCAATGAGATGAGGGGCGAAGTAGAAAAAGCACGGACCGCTTCATTGGGGACTGAAAATACTCCGGATCGGTGTGACGAAAAAGTAGCGGAGGATCCTGAGGCTCAGTTCAAGATGATTGCAGTCGCCTATGCCACCAGAGACATGGATGAGGTCGATCAGGTGATAGGCTACCTTGCTTTTATACGTCGTATGAAAAAACAGGGTATTTATGAATTGGGACACTGGAGTGATGAGAACTCAGATGGGCGATGATACAACCAGAGATCGCTTCACATAACACCCATACAGCGACGTTCGTGGTTTGTAATGACGCTGCAATTCATGCGGTGGTCGCGAAACTTGCCATTCGAGATCCGGATCGACGAAGATCGCAATGCGGACTTTGCGCGAATTCGCTGCGGTTTCACCAAGGGCCGCTTTGGAACCACATCAATTCAAGACAGGGCCATTTCTAGCTCGATTTATGAGACTCTCGAATGACGACTGGGCACTCCAACCGATCGATTTTTGGTTCCAAATTTGACTTGAGGAGTTCCTTGACGCACCACTGGCCCATTTCGCGATGCGGCAGCAAGACCGTGCTCAGACCGGGTGAAAGATGTTGCGCGATTTCCTGATCGTCGTATCCCATGACGGCGATTGTCTTGCCAATGGTCTCGCCCAGTTCCTTGAGAGCCTCGTAACATCCGACGGCCATAAGATCGTTGGCGCAAAAGATGGCGTCGGGGCGGGTCTCGCCGGACATCAGCTTCAGCGTTGCGTTACGACCCCCGCTGGGCAGGAAATTTCCTTCGGCGATGAGGGTCGGATCGACGGGGATCCGGGCCGCGCGAAGGGCGCGTTCGTATCCTTCCATGCGCTGGTCCGATGCTTCCATCCAGCTTTCCCCGGAAATAAACGCGATGCGGCGATGCCCGGTAGCGATAAGGGCCTTTGTCGCCTCTTCGCCGCCACGCCGTTCGGCCGGAACGATGGATGTCAGTTGCCCGCTCGCGTCATAACAATTGAGCAGTGCTGTCCGGTGACGCGCCAAACCATCGGGCGGGGTCACTTCGCGGGTTAGAATTGAGCCATAGATCACTCCGACAACGCCATCCTGCGCCCATTTTTTAAGAACGTTGGCCTCGTATTGCGCGTCGCCCCCCGTCATCACAACCTCGACGAGGATGTCGTTTTTCCAGGCCTCTTCCTGTGCGCCTTCGATCGAAATGGCCGCAAAAGGGCTGGTTGCGATTTCATCAAGCATCAGACCGATAACGCGCAGGCCAGCCGATTTCGGCGGGCGGCCCGCACCGCGCGGCCGATAGCCCAAAGCGTCAACAGAGTCCTTCACGCGTTTGCGGGTCTCGCGGCTGATGCGCATGTCCTCAAGACCATTCAGCACAAAGGATACAGTGGATTGAGACACGCCTGCATGCGAGGCGACATCTTTCATCGTGACGCGTGATGCGCGCTTTTCATTGGGTTTTCTGGCCAAATCTTCAAATCCCTTGCTGTGCGCTAATAAATATTGCTAATAATATTATTACAAGAAGAATCAACGCACTTTGGGAGGAGGCGTCCGATGGCTTCACGGTCAAAACTTTCGCAGACGCAAACAGCCTGGATTTTGCTCGCGCCGTTCCTTGTCACCTACGCGTTGTTCCTGATTTATCCGTTCTTTCGCGGTGTCTGGATATCGTTCCATGACTGGAACCTGCTGGCGGTGGCATTCAACCCGGACGCAAAAGAATTCATCGGGATGCGCAACTACGAACGCGTGATGTGGGGCAAGAACATCACTTGGTCGGTCCTTAACGCCCCGATCTTGCAGATGCTTGGCCTGATAGGCGTCGTTCTTTCGATCTTCCTTTCCCGGATGGGCCGTTTGAGCCGCTTTAACGCGATCGCCCTTGGCGTCGTGTCCGTGCTCTTGGTTGTCCTCCCCGGCTTTCATCCGGGAGAGGGGGGACGGTGGTATGACCGGCGGTTCTGGCCCACGGTGGGCAACACGCTGGTGTTTGTCGGCTTTGCGGTGCCAGGCGTGACGATCTCTGCGCTTTTGCTGGCAGCGGCACTCAACTGCGAAACGCGGGCCATGGGCATTCTGCGCACGCTGTTTTTCCTCAGCCAGGTCCTTTCGGTCACGGTTGTGACGCTGATATGGCAGATCATGTTCTCGCCGCGTCAGGGCCTGATTGCCAACATCACCGAGACATTCGGCGGCACGCCGATCAACTGGCTGACGGATCAGCAATTCGCCATGGCAGCCATCGTGATTGCGACCGTCTGGTGGTCGCTTGGCATCGCAATGATCCTTTTTCTGGCGGGGCTTCAGGATATCTCGAAAGACATCTACGAGGCGGCGGCGCTCGACAATGCCCGCGGCTGGAAAGCGTTCTGGTTCATCACTCTGCCCAACCTGACACGAACGATTTCGGTTGTCGTGATCCTGCAAATCATCCTGCACTTTCAGGTCTTTGGCCAACCGCACCTCATGACCCAGGGCGGTCCGAACGATTCAACGCAAGTGCTCGTGCGGTATATCTACCAAACCGGCTTCCGGGACAGTGAACTGGGCCGCGCAAGCGCCATGGCGGTGTTCCTGTTCATCATCATGGGGTCGTTTTCGATCATTCAATTCATTGTCGGACGGGAGAAAGACTGATGTCTCGCAGTTACTACTGGCTTGTCCTAGGGCTTTCGATCCCCGCGTTCTTGTGGCTGGTGCCAACGCTTTGGATGGTCTCGCTTTCATTTCAGCCAAACGAAGTTCTAGCCCGCACGACGTCTTCGACGTTCTTCGGCCTGATCCCGCTTCCCTTTACAGCGGAAAACTATGCGGCGCTGTTTTCATTCGGGCAAACGCCGTGGTGGTTCATGAACTCGATCATCGTGGCCGTTGGCATGACATTGGGCGTTCTTTTTGTCTCAACAACTGCGGGCTATGTGCTGGCGCGGATGGAATTTCCCTTCAAGCGCACGATCATGGTGATCTGCCTGATCGGCCTCATGGTGCCTGAACAAGCTGTGTTCATTCCGCTATACACGATGTTCGCCGACTTTGGCTGGCACAACAGCTATCACGCGCTGATCCTGCCGCGTATGGCTGTGCCGATTGGCGTGTTCCTGATGATGCAGTTCTTCAAGGCGATCCCAAAGGATATCGAAGAAGCCGCGCGACTGGATGGTGTCACATGGCTTAAGATCTTCTGGCACGTCATGCTGCCGCTGGCGCGCCCTGCGATGATGACGCTGGCAATCCTGACGTTCCTTTACGCCTGGAACGATTATCTCTGGCCGCTCGTCAGCGCCCAGCAAAGGGAATACTTCACCATCACCTTGGGCCTCGCGTCCATCCAATCGAACTTTGCGCAATCCGAAGGACTTGGCCGTGTCATGGCCTCGGGCGTTATCGCCTCCCTTCCGGTTGTCATCTTGTTCCTGATTTTCCAGCGGTACGTGGTGCAAGCCATGACCTTGGGCGGATCAAAGGGCTAACGCACATTAAGGGAGGAAACTTATGAAATATGTGCTTCTGACAGCGGCGATGGCCGCAGGGATTGCCACAACGGCTCCCGCACAAGAGATCACACTGGGCCGGTTCTTCGGCGCATGTGAAGACGCAGGCACGGACACCACAACGTCCGCAGGAGAGGCGTGCATCATCCAGTCGATCATCAATGCGGCGGATGCCGAGCTTGACGGGATCAGCATCACCACGCTGCCAACAGATTGGGGCAACTATTACGATCAGGTCAAAGCGGCCTATGCGGGCGGCACGCCGCCGGATGTGCATGTCATGCACCGCCACCGCGTACCCGAGTTTGCAGGCCTTGGCGCAATCGCCGAGATTTCCGGTGAGCTGGAAGCCGCAGGCATCGACGCCTCCGACTGGTCGCCTGCGGCACTCGACGCGGTCAGCTTCAACGGCGGCATCTACGGTGTTCCGATGGACTTCCACGCCAACCTTTGGCACGTCAACATGGACCTGATGGCGCAGGCCGGTCTGGTCGAAGACGGCAAGCCAATGCTGCCATCCTCGCCCGAGGAATTGCTGGCCCATGCACAGCAGTTCAAGGACGCGACCGGGCAAAACTACCTCGCCGCTGATTTCGCACAGTTCCCCCTGGGCGTGCGGACGGTTCTGGCCCTTCTGTGGCAGCAAAACGCCAACATCTTCACCGATGACGGCACAGCGACAATCAATACGCCCGAGGCTGCAAATGCGGTGACAGCTATCACGCAGCTCTTTGATGCCGAGCTGTCCAACCCACAGCTGAACTACGCAGACAGCCAGCAGGCGTTCCTCAACGGTGAGGCCGGCATTCTGGTCAATGGCACCTGGGTTGTGGACTTCTACACCGCTGAAGCGGCGAAAGAAGAAGTCGGCCTCGATAACTACTATGTCGCGGACTTCCCGACTCTGTTCGAAACCGGCGCAACATGGGCCGACAGCCACATGTGGACGGTCCCCGCTTCGCTGGAAGGTGAACAGCGTGCCGCAGCATTGAAGGTTCTGGCCTTCATCAACGACCACAACATCGACTGGGCCCGCACCGGCCACATGTCTGTGCGCACCTCTGTGATCGAAAGCGCTGAGTATCAGGGCTTGCCGCACCGCGATGAATACACCGGCACCGCCGCTATCGCCAAGGACACCCCACCGTCCGAGCGTTACGGCGCGATCCAGGATGTGCTGAACCGTGAACTGCAGGCAATCTGGCTGACCGGCAAGACCGTCGAGGCCGCCCTGGGCGATGCCGAGATCGAAGTTCAGGACCTTCTGGACCGCTAAGAAACCTGCCGCCCCGCTGATTTCGGCGGGGCGGCCCCTAACTTACGTATCGGGTGCAAGCATGGACCGTTGGACAAACAAACATGCCAAAGACTGGTGGCAAGGTCGCCCTTGGGTCTGTGGCTTCAACTTTCTCCCCTCAACGGCTGTCAACTTTATTGAAATGTGGCATCCGGACACCTTCGACATGCCCACGATCTCGCGGGAATTGGGCTGGGCTGCGGATATTGGCTTTAACGCCATCCGCATCAATCTGCCCTACCTCGGCTGGGTGCATGACGCCGAGGGGCTGTTGAACCGGCTTGATCAGGTGATGCAGGTGGCCCATGACCTTGGCATTGATACCATTCCCTGCCTGTTCGACGATTGCGGCTTTGGCGGAGAGGAACCCGTCTGGGGGCCACAGCCGGACCCAGTTCCGGGGGTTCATAACAGCCGCGCTGTGGCCTCACCCGGTCGGGCCATTGTGATAGACCCTGCACAGCGCGACAGCCTGCAAGCCTATGTGCGCGCAGTTGTGCGCGCGTTCCGGGATGATCGGCGCATTCTGTTCTGGGATTTGTACAACGAACCGGGCAATCGCATGAATTTCGCCGATGGCGATTATGAGCATTACGCCTCCGCCCTTGAGCAAAGCGCATTGACCCTGATGGAAAGCTGCTTTGAGTGGGCGCGCGCGGAAAACCCCGTCCAGCCCTTGACCGTCGCTGCGTGGACAACGCCTTTGCCCGGCGACGACAGCCATCCCTATCAAACAGAGATTGACCGCAGCGCCTTGCTGCATTCCGACATCATCACATTCCATGCCTATTGGAGCCGCGCGCGCGTCTCCGAATTTATCGACGTGCTGACAGTGCTCGACCGTCCGATCCTGTGCACGGAATGGATGGCCCGCGCCGTTGACAGCCAGATCAGCGACCAGTTGGAGCTGTTCCACGACCGCCTTGTGGGATGCTTCCAATGGGGGCTGGTCAAAGGACGCACGCAAACATGGCTGCCATGGCCGGACGAATTGGTCAAAGCCCACGGGGGCAATCCTCAACGCGATATCTGGTTCCACGACCTGCTGTTTGAGGACGGGAGCCCCTACGACGAGCGTGAAATTGAAACCATCCGGCGGCTGACCACCCGCGAAGCCAGGATGCATGAAAGGGCGGCAATCTGATGTCAGGCGTCACAATGAACAACGTCATCAAGAAATATGGTGATGTACAAGTGATCCACGGAATCGATCTGCAGATTAAAGACGGCGAATTCTGTGTCTTCGTCGGTCCCTCGGGTTGCGGGAAATCCACATTGCTGCGCATGGTCGCAGGATTGGAAGAAACGTCCAGTGGAACGATGACCATTGGCGCGCGGGACGTGACCAAACTCGACCCCTCTGATCGCGGTGTCGCGATGGTGTTCCAGACCTACGCACTTTATCCGCATATGACCGTAAAGGACAATATGGGTTTCGGCCTGCGGATGAACGGCCATGACAAGCCCGAGATTGAAAAAAAGGTAGCCGAAGCCAGCCGCATTCTGAAACTCGACGAATACCTTGACCGCAAGCCCGCCGCCTTGTCGGGTGGCCAGCGACAGCGTGTTTCCATCGGGCGTGCCATCGTGCGTGGCCCTGATGTCTTTCTGTTCGACGAGCCTTTGTCGAACCTCGATGCCGAACTGCGCGTCGAGATGCGGGTGGAAATCGCGCGTCTGCACAAGGAAATCGGCGCAACGATGATCTACGTGACCCACGATCAGGTCGAAGCCATGACACTGGCCGACAAGATCGTCGTGCTGCGTTTGGGGCGGATTGAGCAGGTCGGCTCGCCGCTGGACCTCTACGGCGAACCCGACAACAAGTTTGTTGCAGGCTTTATTGGCTCGCCGGCAATGAACTTTCTGGATGCAACCGCAGGCAAAGACGGCGTGACGATTCCAGCGTTGAAGTTGACAGTGCCAAGCCCGGTTGCTGTGACAGGCAAAGCGGTAACCGCTGGCCTGCGCCCTGAGCATCTGGAAATCGACCCTACGGGTGATGCCCTTCATGTCGATCTTGTGGAAAGCCTTGGCGGCGTGTCCTTTGCCTACCTGATCGCAGACACCGGCGAGAAAATCGTCATCGAAGAACGTGGGGATGAACGTGTCAGCGAGGGCCAGCGCGTTGGTCTGAAATTTGACGCATCGCGGCTTTACCTTTTCGACGCCGAGACAGAACAGCGCCTGCGTGGCTAAGACGCCCGTGACAGATCAAATCCAAATGTTCGGAACGTGTCCTGACGGCACATCGGTAGAACGCATCTCCATCACGGGTGGGGGGCTAACAGCGCATGTCCTGACATACGGCGCGACCGTGCAAGATTTACGCCTCGAGGGGGTCGGTCATCCGCTCGTTCTTGGTGCGCCTGTTCTTGAACCCTATCTGGGGCCGATGACATATTTCGGCGCGATCGTGGGCCGTTTTGCGAACCGTATCGCAAACGGACGGTTCGAACTCAACGGCACTACGCACCACGTTCCGGCCAACTGGCTGGGGCGCCACGCATTGCATGGGGGCGCCGTTGGCACCGGTCAGAAAAATTGGACGATTGGCACCCTCACCGAGGACAGCCTGCGCCTTGACCTTATATTGCCAGACGGCGATATGGGGTTCCCGGGCAAGATGACGGTCTCCGCGACGTTTACGCTGCCCGGCAAGGGTGTTCTGGCGATTGATATCTGCGCACAGACCGATGCGGCGAGCCCCTGTTCATTCGCGCATCATGGCTACTTCATTCTGGACGACAGCGGCGACATCACCGACCACAGGCTTCGCATCGACGCGGACGGTTACCTGCCCGTGGACGCGGATCTGATCCCCACCGGCGCGTCGGCACCGGTTGCGGGAACGGCGTTTGATTTTCAAGCCTCGCGCACGGTCGGAAATAACGGTATCGACCATAATTTTTGCCTGTCAGAGGCACGCACAGCCTTGCGCCCGGTCGCCCAATTGCGGAGTTCGCAGAGCGGTCTGGCAATGACGGTCGAGACGACCGAGCCGGGGCTTCAGGTCTATGATGGGGCCTATATCTCCGAGCAGGGGCTCGCTGGCCTTGATGGCTGCAGGTATGGGCCATTCGCTGGGATTGCCATGGAAACCCAAGGCTGGCCGGACGCGCCGAACCGCCCGGGATTCCCCTCGGCCATTCTGGCCCCGGGTGACAGCTACAAACATCAAGTCCGCTACAGATTTCTTAAGGAGAGCGATCAATGACACGAAGCGTGCTTGTGGTGGGAGGTGCAGGATACATCGGCTCGCACATGGTGCGCCTGCTGCTCGATACTGGACACGAGGTCGTGGTTTTCGACAATCTCAGCCAAGGCCACGGGGTGGCGATTGGTGGCGCGAAACTGGTTGAGGGCGATCTGATGAACGCCGATGATCTGGCTGCGGTCTTTGCGGCGCACCGGATCGACGCGGTTATCCATTTCGCGGCCCTGATCGCCGTGGGCGCGTCGGTGATTGACCCCGGGGCATACTATCGCAACAACGTCACCGGCACGCTCAATCTTCTGGATGCGATGCAAACGGCCGGTGTGGACAAGCTGGTGTTCTCGTCCACCGCGGCAGTCTTTGGCAACCCGCAGACCGAGCGCCTTTGCGAAGATCATCCGCTTGTGCCGATCAATCCCTACGGATGGTCCAAGCGCATGGTCGAGCAAGTGCTGGCCGACATGGCGCGCGCTTGGGAGCTCAAGTCCGTCGCGCTACGGTATTTCAATGCCGCTGGTGCGCACCCTTCGGGCCAAATCGGTGAAGCTCACGCGCCTGAAACGCATCTGATCCCCGTCGTCCTGCTCGCGGCCCTGGGTCTCAAGGACAATCTGAAGCTTTTCGGGGATGACTACGACACGCCGGACGGCACTTGCGTGCGCGATTACATCCATGTCTGCGATCTGGCAATGGCGCATCTGAAGGCGCTCGAATTCATGGACGAGGCCCCTGGTGCGCATGCCTTCAATCTTGGCAACGGTGCAGGCTTTTCCAATCTTGAGGTGGTCCAGGTTGCACGATCCGTCACCGGCTGCTCCATACCCGTCGAACTAGCCCCCCGCCGTGAAGGCGACCCAGCCAGACTGGTTGCAGACAGTCGTCGTGCGCGCGATGTTCTGGGGTGGACACCGGAGTTTCCTGACCTCGATACTATCATTGAAAGCGCATGGGCATGGCACCAGTCGCCGGTCTACGGCCCATTTGGACCCCGCGCACAAGGACAAGACAAATGACCACAAAATCGCTGACCCACGATGCGCCGCATCGTCGGTTCAATCCGCTGACAGGCGACTGGGTTCTTGTCTCACCGCACCGTAACAAGCGGCCGTGGCAGGGCAGGACCGAAGAAATGGTCGTCAGAGACCAGCCCGCCCATGACGCGGAATGCTATCTCTGTCCCGGCAATACCCGCAACTCCGGGGTGAAAAATCCCGATTATGACGGCACGTTCATCTTTGACAATGACTTCCCCGCCATGCTGACAGACACCCCGCCGGGCGGTGCCGACGACCCACTCTTTCAGGCCTCGAATGTGCGCGGAACGGCGCGGGTGATGTGCTTTTCACCCGCCCATAATCTGACCTTGCCCGAGTTGAACCAAGGCGCTTTGCGCGGCGTGGTCGACAGCTGGGCCGATCAGGTGTCCGAGCTTGGCCAGACCTGGGATTGGGTCGCGGTGTTTGAGAACAAAGGAGCTTTGATGGGGTGCTCGCAGCCGCATCCGCATGGCCAAATCTGGGCCTCTGATTTTATTCCAAACGAGGTGGCCACCGAGGACGCGCGGCAAAAGAACTGGCTTGAAGACACCGGGCGGGTCATGCTGTTTGATTACGCCGAAGCCGAGGCCCGATCTGGCGAGCGGACCGTTGTGGAAAATGACAACTGGATCGCGGTGGTGCCATGGTGGGCGGTCTGGCCCTTCGAGACACTTCTGTTGCCGCGCAGGCCCGTGCAACGTCTCCCCGATCTGACGGATCTCATGCGGGACGATCTCGCGGATGCCCTTAAGCAGCTGACCATCGCCTATGACAACCTTTTTGAGATCGAATTTCCTTACACAATGGGCTGGCACGGCGCACCATTGACCGACGACGATCACGCGCACTGGCAGCTTCACGCGCATTTCTACCCGCCGCTGCTGCGATCGGCGACCGTGCGCAAGTTCATGGTCGGCTACGAAATGCTGGCCGAGGCGCAGCGCGACCTCACGGCCGAAGAGGCCGCCGCGCGGCTACGGTCGTTGCCTCGGGAGCATTACAAGGCCAGCCACCAACCGTCGGAGGCGAGCAAATGACGAAAGCCGACCATCTGGCCAGCATTGCTGCCGCACACGAAGCACATTTCGGCTCTGCGCCCGAGGTTACGGCTTGGGCACCCGGGCGCGTCAACCTTCTGGGCGAGCACACGGATTACAACGGCGGGTTTGTTTTGCCCATGGCGCTGCGGGACCTCGGGGTTAGTATTGCGGCGTCACGCTTGGGGCAGCCAAATGTGATCGAGTTGCGCTCTGAGACATTCGACCAAAGTGAGAGGCGGCATATCGAAGAAGGCAGTCGCGGGCACTGGTCGGATTTCCTGTTGGGTTGCGCGGGCTCCGTGGTCGCCGATCAGGTCAAGGCTAACGGCGTGCGGATCACGCTTGGCACGACCTTGCCGCTTGGCGCCGGCCTGTCCAGTTCGGCGGCGCTCGAAGTCGCCACGCTGCGTGCCCTTTGTGAGCTTTACCGATTGCATATGACAGCAATAGACATTGCGATCACCGCGCGCGCCGTCGAAAACAACTTTATTGGCGTGCCTTGCGGCATCATGGATCAGTTCGCGTCATCCGTCGGAACACCGGGCCAGGCCCTTTTTCTTGACACACGCACCCTTGAGTGCAGGCCTGCGCCCGGGCTTCCAGAGCATAGCTTTGTCGTCATTGACAGCGGCGTTAGCCATCAATTGACCGATGGCGGCTATGCGACCCGTGTCGCAGAGTGTCATGCTGCGTGCGAAGCGCTGGGGGTCGATCTCCTGAGCGATCTCGGCGCGGAGGAGATGACACGTATCGACAGCTTGCCAGAACCGCTCAACCGTCGCGCGCGACATATCGTGACCGATAACAGGCTTGCCTGCGAAGGCGTAGTAGCCCTTAAGCGGGGCGACGCAGTGGCCTTCGGACAGCTGATGATCGAAAGCCATGCCAGCGCGCGCCATGACTATAAGATCACGGTCAAGGAAACCGATGCGCTGGCGGAAATCGCCGTGATTGAGGGCGCGTTGGGCGCACGCCAGACCGGCGGAGGCTGGGGTGGCGCAGTCGTGGCTTTGGTTGCGCATGATCGTATCGAGGGGTGGTGCGAGACGATGACCAAGCAGTTTAGGAATTCCGGCATCCTTGCCGTTTCCTGACTTGGCCCTCTCTAGGTTCGTCCCAACAAAGGTACATAAAAGGACATAAGATTTTGCCGCTCTCATGATAGCTGACATCCGTGCATCATGCAGCATTCGTTAAACTGGGCTCGCTGCCGACCTTAGCCGCAGCGTCAATGATTGGAGCTATCCTCATTGGGTCAGAATTGAATGACGCGATTTGCCCATTTGTTGAGGTTTTGCAAGTCGATTGAGTCAATTATCAGTGACGTTCCATAGTATCCAATAAAATCAATGATTTGTGCGGTGTTTTGTGTGCCATTGTGGGTATAGTAACTCCATACTGTGCCTGATAGTGTGCCGGGTCTTTTTTTGTTCAGGAAACTTTCCGTGCATTGAGTAATTGCCGCGCTTTGTCCGCTACGTCCCTTTTTGCGAACTTGGCGTATTTCTGAGTCTGAACAATGGTTGCATATCCCAGAAGGTGAGAGACTTCTTCCAGCCTCATACCGTTGTTCAGCATGCGGGTGGCATAGGTGTCCCGACAGGAATGGATTGTTGCCTTGCCTTGGGTGGCCAATACACGGGGGCTAGACGGGCAGCACTCAGTGATCGCCTGCCTTAGGTTCTTTATGGCGCGATCCATGCTGACAAAGGGCTGGGGTTGGTTGTGCAGCGATGAAAGAACGTCAAATAGACGGTCAGAAATGGGGACAAAGACCTCCTTCTTGGTTTTGAAGTTGTAGTTGTCGATGTATCGCTCCTGCATGTCGATAGACCCCCAATCAACCTGTGTAGCCTCCCGAAGGCGAACCCTTGTGTCGACAAGGTAGATGAACAGGTCATGGGCCTTTGACCATGCTGAGGCGTCGGGGTACTCAGCCTGTTTGGAGATGCAATAGTCGATAACTGCATGGTCTTCTGCTTCTGTCAGGGACCGACATTTGACGAAACCCTTGGGCAACACGAAGGTAAGGTCATGGTTGACCTTGTGCTTCTTTCTGCAGAGGTTCCATGCCCGCTTTATGAACCGAACTTCGATGTTGATGCTATTTTGGCTGAAGCCTTCGTCCAGACGTGCCTGAAGGTGATCTTCCAGATCGTCGTCTGAAAGGTCGGACATGAACCGGCCTTGATCCAACGTCCATAGACCTTCGAAACGCTCACGCAGTCCAAGCAACTTATTCATGCTGTTCTGGTACCTGAAAGCCCACCGCACGGCGTCCAGTTTGGGCGTCAAAAAGGGGGGGCGTGGCCGTCTGATTGGTCGCACAAAGGGCGGCATGAATACCAAACTGCACGCTATCTGCGACAACCAGGGCCGTCCGCTCAACCTGTTCGTGACAGCCGGTCAGGTCAGCGATTACATAGGCGCCCGGGCTTTGCTGAGCAGCCTGCCGAATGTCGACTGGCTGCTCGGTGATCGCGGTTATGACGCTGATTGGCTCAGAGAAGCGTTGAAAGACAGGGGCATACGCGCCTGCATCCCCGGCCGGACGCAACGCAAAAAGCCTGTCCGATACGACAAGCGGCGGTACAAACAACGCAACAGGATCAAAATCATGTTTGGTAGGTTAAAGGACTGGCGACGTGTAGCGGCGCGTTATGACCGATGCCCGAAAGTCTTTCTGTCCGCAATCGCCGTCGCGGCTCTCGTCATCTACTGGCTATGTGTCCTGAGCGTAGGCAATTGGGTTCAAGTTCTTATGCCATTCACAACTCCTCTGAGGCTTCAGAGTTAGTCTTTCGACATATGATCCGCGAACGCCTTTTCGTAATCTGGATGCCAGCGGCTGAGCGCGGGGCGATTGTTGATAATGTCCCCCGCCGCCCAAGAAATACGTTTTTCGTCAATGTCCCGCGAAACGTCGTTGTCTGGGCAAATCACATAGAAATCACCGCGATCTACACTGTCGATAAAGAAATCTGCGGTTTGTTCAGCGGTCCAGGCGGAAGGGGGCCTGTCCTTGGCACCGATCATGTTCGTATGGACGAACCCCGGCACCAGCAGATGGGCCGTGAGATTTGCGCCCGCGGTGTTGCGAAGTTCATGTGAAAGCGCCTCAGTAAACGCTTTTAGCGCTGCTTTTGACACGTTGTAACCCGGATTCCCGGGAGGAGTGGTAATACCCTGTTTTGAACCTGTATTTACGACGGCGCCGGGACGTTCTCGTGAAATCATTCCTGGCAAGAATGCTTGGCATCCGTTTATTGCGCCCCAAAGGTTTACATTCAGCATTTTTTCCCACGCATCTCGTGGCCCCAAGCAGGACGAGCGAATACCAACGCCGGCATTGTTCATAAGAATGTCAGCGCCGCCGAAACGGTTCGCGACTTCTGCTTCTAACGCTAAAACTTGTTCAAGATCAGACACGTCGGTAACCGAAGTCATAGTTTCAGGTGATCCGACCTCACGCAGCGCAGCCGCGGCTTCTTCCAGCTTACCTTCGTCCAAATCGACAATGACAATGCGCATGCCCATTTGAGCGAACTTGGTGGCAGATGCGTACCCAATTCCGGATGCACCACCGGTGACGACTGCAACAGAGTCAGATTTTAGTGCTGGATGAGCCATGTTGGGTCCTCTTGATCAAATAATTCAACGCTTTTCGTTGCTCGGATGGTACGTCGGGCAGATGGATTTGAAACGTCTCCATAAAAAGTAGTTTTAGCGTTACAAAAGACGTTTTTTGTTTGCCGATTAATCCAGTGTAAACAGCTCTTGCCGTTCAGCAACACCCCGGAGCCTGTATTGCCCAAGTGAAACCAGACTCGGCACCTCTCCGACCAGTTCACCGGCAACTTTACTCGAGAGCAGGATGTTTTGATCAAGAGCGCTACACATCCCCAGAATACGAGACGTTGTGTTAACTGCCGGCCCGACAACTGTGAAATCGAGGCGTGATCTGCCGCCAATATTGCCGTATAGAACGTCTCCTGCATGCAGGGACAGTGTGAAGCCGGTAGTCGGTAAGCCGTCTGTAACTCTGCATTGGTTCTGATCTACAAATGCCGCACGAAGTTCAATGGCTGCCTCAATTGCGACGCGATGTGCGTCAGGGATCTGGTTAATGTCAAAAATGGCGAGCATGCCATCGCCCATAAACTTCAGAACGTTGCCGCCATGGCTCTCAACAATTTCAACGACCTCCGCAAAGTAGGCGTTCAGCAATTCGATAATTGAATGACCAGGCAGCGCTTCAGACAGCTTGGTGAAATTTTGCAGGTCAAAATACCATATGACGGCTGAAATGGTTTCAGACGAACCGCGGGTGATGTCTCCGGACAGAACACGCTTGCTGGCGTCTCGGCCTAGATACGCGGCCGTGATATCTTCTGCCATCAACCTGTTTGCCCCGCATTTGAGCGTCAGGCAAAGAGGCGGTATCAACTGCCTTAGACCGTTCAATTGTGGGTCCGTAAAGCCGCCAGCTGCGTCAGTCGCCAAAGAGATGATAGCCCCTTCTTCGGCATGCATGGGGTCAATCGGCGCTGCGTGATTTTGGCGAAGGAAGAACCGTTTTACAGCAAAGTAGTCTGTAGCGCCGCGCTCGCGAAGCTCATCAAAAATCGGAAAGTTGAGTTCTGGATCGTCGACAGTCAGGTTCTGCCTGATCTCTTCAACATTGTTTGCTAAGAGATAGTAAATTGGGCTCAGAATGTACTCTTCGGGGGCGCTTGTTCGCCGGACGAAGTCTTGGCGCTCGTTTCCGCCTCCTCTGTGCCATCGAAACGCAACTGTCCCAATCTCAGGGTGATGAGCGCGTAAAGTAATGTTCGCTCTCTGAATGGGAATGCCTGCGGTGAGAAGTCGATTGCAGAATTCTTCAAGCCAGATTTCAACCGGAGCATTTTCCAAGCCCTGCTGAACCAGCCAATCGGCCAAGTCCTTCAAGGCAGCGGTCATCTCAAAGTTCTGGATCGAAGGAGCTGCCATCGTGTCCTCGTTCAAGCTCAGTTAAAGAAGCCGGCGAAACCCTTCTGCCGTTGCACTAGTCGAAAAAAATTACAGTTCCGTTGGTACATGCCAAAGCAGCTGGGTCCCGAGTGTAGCTTTCAGAAAATCGCAGTCAAACTTGCGCCTATGTGCCACTATCGAGGGATACTATACGATATGTCACGGATTTTTTGAGGAATACGCAATGAATGATTAGACCCTGTCACGCCGTCTGACAGCGGCAGACTTCGATCAAGAGCTTCTGGATATCTATGACTATTATGCGTACGGAAAGATTTCTAAACGCGAGTTCCTGGAACGTGCTGGCAAATGGGCGGTAGGCGGATTAACCGCGGCGGCAATCCTAGGTTCACTTGCTCCCAATTATGCTCTGGCACAGCAAGTCGCTGAAGATGATCCGGGAATTCAAGCTGAAGAAATCACCTATAGCAGCCCAAATGGAACCGGAGATATTTCGTCTTACCTCGTCTGACCACTAGGAATCGATCCAGACCGTCCGTCGGCAGCCATCTTGGTGATTCACGAAAACTGCGGACTCAATCCATACATCCGCGACGTCGTCCGGCGTCTTGCCAAAGCCGGGTTCATTGCAATGGGGCCGGACGGCTTGTCTTCTCTGGGCGGGTATCCGGGTAATGATGAGGAAGGCCGCGAGAACATGCGCTTTTCGTGCTTGAGCAGGTCTGAGACGCCACGGGTTGCCTCGGTCCTTGACCTCATACCGACACGCCGGCCAGCAACGCGGCACGGTCGATCGTTCCCTTTCTTCCGTTCATCCGCACCGCACCGCGTTCCAGCACGTAAAATGCGTCGCCGAGGTCATAGGCAAAGTTGAAATACTGCTCCACCAGAACGATGGCCATCTGGGCCTGCGCGCGCAGGTGTTCGATCACTCGTCCTATCTGCTGGATGATGTTGGGCTGGATGCCTTCTGTCGGCTCATCCAGCAGCAAGAGCCGCGGCCGCGTGATCATCGCCCGCGCGATGGCGAGTTGCTGTTGCTGCCCGCCTGACAGGTCGCCGCCGCGCCGGTTGAGAAAATCCTTGAGGATCGGGAATAGGTCGAACACCTCGTTTGGAATGCGATGCTCAGCCCGTGGCAGGCAGGCAAATCCTGTCTCCAGATTCTCTCGCACACTCAGCAACGGAAAGATATCGCGCCCCTGCGGAACATAAGACACACCGTGCCGCGCCAACGCGTGCGCGCTTGCGCTCGACACGGGCTTGCCCTCCAGCGTGACTTGACCGCCGGACACGGGGTGCGTACCGGAAATCGCCTTCAAAAGACTGGTCTTGCCCACGCCGTTGGTGCCCATCACGCAGGTCACCTCCCCGCGCCGTGCCGTCATGTCGATCCCGTTCAGGATCTGGCTGCCCCCGTAATGCAGGGTCAGCCCTTTGGTTTTCAGAACCTCATCGCCCGAGATAGACATCGATCACCCTTTCGTTCTGCGTCACATGGTCGATCGAGCCCTCGGCTAGGACCGAGCCTTCGTGCAGCACGGTCACCTTGCAACCCAGCCTGCGAACGAATTCCATGTCATGTTCGACAACGACCACCGCGCAGGTGCGGGCGGCCTCGCGCAAGATATCGGTTGTGTGCTCACGCTCGGCGGGGGTCATCCCGGCGGCCGGTTCATCCACCAGCAGAAGCCGCGGCTCCTGCGCCAGCAGCATCCCGATTTCCAGCCATTGTTTCTGCCCGTGGCTGAGCTCGCCTGATTTGCTGTGCAGCTTGCGCGACAGCCCGATTTCCCCGGCCAGTTCGGCGATCCTGCCGTGATCTGCCGCAGTAGGGCGGAACATCAGCACGCTGAGCGGGCTGCGCGCCTTTCTCAGCGCCATCATCAGGTTGTCAGCCACGGACTGATCCTCGAAGACCGTGGGGCGTTGAAACTTGCGCCCGATGCCGGCCTGCGCGATGCGGCTTTCGGACATGGACAGCAGTGACAGCCCCTTTTCACCGTAACTGATCCGGCCCTCGTCGGGGCGGGTCTTGCCGGTGATGATGTCCATGAACGTCGTTTTGCCCGCGCCGTTGGGGCCGATCACCGCGCGCAACTCCTGTGTGCCGATCTGGAACGATAGGTTGTTGATCGCCTTGAAGCCATCAAAGGAAACGGAAACGCCCGACACTTCGAGAAGGGTGCTCATTTCTCGGCCTCCTTTTCGCGCAGGGCGCCAGGGTCGGGTCCAAGGTCCGCGCCGTGGCGGTTGGGTGATGTTCGGTCCACGATCAGGTCTACCAGCCCGCCCAGCCCCTTGGGCGCGAACAGCGTCACGGCCACGAAAGACAGACCAAGCAGCACGGTCCACCAGTTCACCCATTGGATCGTGTAGAAGCCAATGTTGATGTCGGGGGCCTGCCCGCCGGTGAACCATGTCGACAGCAACGAAACGAAGGCCGCGCCGATCACCGCGCCATAAAGCCGGCCGCGCCCACCGATTGCCACCCAGACGGCAAGGTAGATCGAGGCGATAGGCGCGATCTCGGTCGGGTTGATGATCCCCGCCTGCGGGTAGTAGAGCGCGCCCGCGATCCCAGCGATTACGGCGGTAAGTGTGAAAATGAACAGCTTAAACGCATCGACCGGGTAGCCGAGGAAGCGTACGCGCGCCTCGTCATCGCGAATGGCCCGTATGACAGAGCCGAACTTGCCCGAAACGATCCAGGCGCACAGCAGGTACCCCGCCCCAAGTGCGAAGGCCGACCCCCAGAAGAACCACAGCGACACCGTGGCCTGCGGCACGGCATCAAGGCTCGGCAGATTCTGCAGGCCCGATAGGCCGTTATTGCCGCGAAGCCCGCTGTCGTTCTGGAACAGGTACAGTGACAGTGCAAGCGTCAACGCCTGTGTCAGGATCGACAGGTACACCCCCGTCACCCGACTGCGGAAGGCCAGCCAACCAAAGATAAGTGCGAAAAGCCCGGGGATCAGCACCACGAAGGCAAGTTGAATGGGCAGGGAATGGGCGAAGGCCCAGACCGGCGGAAACTCCGATGCGCCTACTACGCCAAAGATTTGCGTAGCGATCCCGTCCGAGATTTCCTGTGCCGTTGGCGGCAACTCCGAGGCGACGAGGCTGTCGACCACAATCAGGCGGGTGCGCTCGTACATCAGCCACATACCGATGGCGTAACCGCCAAGCCCGAAAAACGCCATGTGCCCCAGCGACAGGATCCCGCAGTAGCCCCAGACAAGGTCCATCGCCAGCGCCACGAGGCACAGGCAAAGCGTCTTGCCCAGCGTCTTGACGAAACTGGTGGAAATGACTCCGATCCCTAAGCCCTCGGACAAGATCGTCACGCCGAGCGTGAACAGCCCCAGCACGGCAAGGAAGATCAGAACCGACGGGAAGCGCAAGGCCAGCGGCGTGCGAATGTGGCTGCCGGTGAGGCTTGTCTCACTCATTTTAGGCCTCCGCTGCGCGACCCTTGAGGGCGATAATCCCCCGCGGTCGGAACTGGATGAACAGGATGATAAACAAAATCATGTAGGTCTGCGCCGCCAGCGTGTTGGATGGGTTGAGGAACTCAATCCCCTTTTGCAGTGTGCCGACCAATGTCGCGCCCAGTAGTGTGCCCCAGATATTGCCCACGCCACCCACCACGACGGTCATGAAGGATTGCACTATGTAGTCGGACCCCATCTCGGAGGTGACCTTGGCATATAGACCGATTGCTACCCCTGCGATCCCCGCGATGCCCGATCCGAACCCGAAGGTCAGCATGTTGATTCGGTCGGGATTGATCCCCATTGAGGCCGCCATGCGCGGATTTTGCGTCACTGCCCTCACCTCCAGCCCCAGCCGGGTGCGGTTCATCACCAGCAGGATGATACCAAGGAAAAGTAGCGCAAGCACGAAGATCGCGATGCGGATGTAACTGATCGAGACGATGTCGTTGATGATGAGCGACCCATCGAGCCAGTCCGGAGAGGTCAGCGGCCGCGCCTGCGTGCCGAAGATGTTTTTGGCTATCTGCTGTAGAGCGATCGATATTCCGAACGTGGCCAGCAAAGTCTCGAGCGGACTATGATAAAGCCAACGGATCACCAACCGCTCCATCGCGACGCCTGCGCCGAAGGTCACGGCAAACGCAAGCGGCAGCGCGATGATGATCGACAGGGTGTAGTCCTGCACGATCTGCTGGACGACGTAACCCGTGTAGGCCCCCATCATTATGAATTCGCCATGCGCCATATTGATCACGCGCATCACGCCAAATGTAATGGCCAGCCCGATCGCCGCGAGAAAGTAGATCGAGGCCAGCGACAGCGCATCAAGCCCTAGATCAAGACCCTGGTTCACCGCTACCTTGTTCTCGATACTCTTGAGGGCACTTGCCGCGGCCAAAGCCACGGCTGGCGGGGCCGCGATGTAGCGTTCGAAGAAAACGAACTTGTCCAGTGTCGCATCGATCTCGGCCTCGGTGGCGACGGGCTCGACCTTTCCCTGCTGGGCCAACACCGCATATGCCATGTCGCGCGCGGCCTCGGTATCCAACGTTGCAACCTGCACGCCGGCCACCGCCCCGTTTTCAAGGTTGGCCACCAGCGCGGCGCGCTTGTCTTCGCGACTTATGCGCGGCTTGGCGAGGTCGGCCGAGACCAGCAGGTCATAGGCGTCCTCGCGGGGTAGGGCGTCGCTGGCTGGGCTGAGCACACGGGCGACGTCCTTGGTCTCGGGCACCGCGTCGGCCGTCTCCAGCCGAGTACGCACCAGCGGATTGAGCGTGGCGCGCACATCCACGCCCAGATCACCGGCGAAACTCTCGATGGCCTTGATGCGGTCGGCGTCGTCTTCGGCGAACTGGATGGTGAGAAGACGCTCGAGCCGGACCATCGCCGCCGCGATGGCCTTGTCCTGCTCGGTTTCGATCGCGCCGCGCAATGTCTGCAGATGTGCCGCCTCGGCGTCACGAGCGATGGTCTCCAGCGCCTGCAGACGCATGGCGGGATCAGGGTCGGTCAATTGGAACCGCACCAGTGCGGCGCCGATCATGCCGCGAATGCCGGAATTAGGTTTGAGTTGATCGTAGTCGTCGTCGGGCGCCGTTCCGATTTCCATCCCGTCGGCCACGTCGAAGATGCGCAGCGTGTCGCTGTCCACCTCCTCGGCGAACACGTATAGCCCAGTTTCCTCGTTCCGCCACATCTGCTTGGCCTGCCAACGATTCAACACCTCGCGAGCTGCCGGAAGGCCGCTGTCGGCCAGCGCGTCGATGGCCGGCCCGATCGTGCGGCGGGAACTCTTGGAGATGATATCCCCATGTTCCTGAAGAACCTTCTGGATCGGCGCATTGGCCTGCTGCGCGGAGGCCGGCGCAGCTACTGCAAGCGCGAACGTCAAAAGGCGAAGAATATTGAGCATACCACTTTTCCTGCTGGCCGGAGGGCGCGCGAACGCCCTCCGGTGATTTGGTTCTGCAGTCAGGTCCAGATCAGTAGTTGGACTTGATTTGCACGCAGGTCTCCGTCTCGGTGTTGTACATGCCGCACTCGAGATCTTTCCAATCTGAGATCAGCACTGCGGATTCTGGCAGGAAATCCGTCCATGCATCTCCGGGCACTTCCTCGGTCTGGCTGATGATGTCGAACTGACCGTCTTCCTGGATTTCACCGATCAGAACGGGCTTCGCGAGGTGATGGTTGGGTAGCATGACGGCGGTGCCACCGGTGAGGTTCGGGAATTCCTGCCCGTACATGGCCACGCGGACCGCATCTACGTCTGTCGATTCCGCTTGTTCCACGGCGTTCACCCACATGTTGAAGCCGATGTAGTGTGCCTCCATCGGGTCATTGGTTACACGGTCTTCGCCCATGCGTGCTTTCCATGCTGCGACCCAGGCCTCGTTCGCCTCGGTATCGGCGGACTGGAAGTAGTTCCATGCTGCCAAGTGGCCGACAAGGTTTGTGGTGTCGAGGCCCGACAGCTCTTCTTCGCCAACCGAGAAGGCTACGACGGGAATGTCGTCGGCCGAGATACCCGCAGCGGCGAGCTCCTTGTAAAAGCCTACGTTTGCGTCGCCGTTTATTGTGGAAATCACGCCGACCTTCTTGCCGTCCGCGCCAAGTGCCACGACATCCGAGACGATCTTGGACCAGTCGGAATGGCCGAAGGGCGTGTAGTTCACGAATATGTCGTCTTCAGCGACGCCCTTGTCCTTGAGATAGCTTTCGAGAATGTTGTTCGTGGTGCGCGGATAGACATAGTCGGTGCCCAGAAGCGCGAATTTCTCAACGCCCAGTTCCTCGAGAAAGTAGTCCGTCGCCGGGATAGCCTGCTGGTTCGGAGCGGCACCAGTGTAAAACACATTCTTTGAGCTTTCCTCGCCCTCGTACTGGACCGGGTAGAACAGCAGGCCGTTGAGTTCCTCGATCACCGGCAGCACCGATTTGCGGCTCACGCTGGTCCAGTTACCGAAGATCACGTCGACCTCGTGCACGGTCAGAAGTTCACGCGCCTTTTCGGCGAAGAGCGGCCAGTCCGACGCCGGGTCGACCACCACGGCCTCCAGCTCACAGCCCATGACACCGCCTTTTTCGTTCTGCTGCTCGACCAGCATTTCCATGGTGTCCTTGAGCGTGGTTTCGGAAATCGCCATCGTTCCGGAGAGGGAGTGCAGCACGCCCACCTTGATCGGGCAGCTCACCTCTGCCATCGCGGGCAGGGTGGTGGCAAACAGCGCGGCAGCGGCTGTCGTAGTCAGGAACCTTGTCGACATTTCTTAATCCTTCGTAGATGTCGCGCATTACACCTTGCCAAGAGCAGCCCCGGCACCCATTTTGGTTTCTGCGCAATTCACGTTGCGTCGTGCGGTGGTGTTTTGGAGTGAAGGCCAGCACCACTGCATTTTTCTCGCCAACCAGATAAGATGGCACTTCAGAAGTGATGCAGTCTTTCTGCGGGTGCGAAATAACTTTGAGAGTTTTCGACGGCAGACTTTGGAAAGTTCGCCCGAATTTTGATCACCCAAGAGGGCGCTGCCGTTTTATTGTGCGACGTCCGTTTAATGTTTCCTGCGCAACGTAATTTGCGGGCGGTTGCGCCCCGATAAGGGCGTGTCGCGCATCAGGACGAGGTCGCTTGCAGGTAGCCTTGAACAAGCCGTTCACACTGTGTGATGAGGTGTCGCGCATGACTCGCTGCGCGGCTGGCCTGCGCGACATCGTGCGAAAAGCTTGCCCGCTGCAACAACATGGCATGGGCATGTTTCGCCTTGATCCGCAGCGATAGAGCTGCCGTGTCTTGTGCGTCCGTCAGCGCTTCTAGGCGCAAGAGCATAGCTTCGAGCGCCCGTTGTGTGTCAATCGCGTCATCCGCCTGCATGAGCCACTTGTGCTGCACCTCAGCGGACAGGCGCCCCGCGCATGTCGCCGTTTCCGCGACGAGTCCGGCATCGGCGCGCGCAGATGGTGTGACAACAACCACAGCTACGAGGCTCAGGGATATAGTTTTCAAAAAGCCCATGAATTAAGCATGCCGTAAATTAATTCGGCACTCAACAATCTTCAGGCTGTTTTCGCGTTTTGAAGCGGCACGTGGAAAACACGACGCCACAGCGATTCAAGCAATATTTCGACATGGGTTGGATCGCCCGGGCGGCCTCGTGGCGTTTGAACATGACCAAATCCAACCCTTTTACGGGCTTTCAAAGCAGCCCGAAAATCATTCGCCTAGCGGTAATGTTGTACGTCCGATTTCCTTTGTCGCTCCGCAACGTTGAGGATCTGATGCAGGAACGCGGTTTCGAAATCAGCCATGAAACCATTTGGTTTTGGTGGCGCCGTTTCGGCCCAATGTTTGCCCCGGAGATACGGAAACGTCGGATCGAAGGCATGCGACCCAGTCGATGGAGATGGCATCTCGACGAGATGTTCGTGAAGATTAATGACGAGCGGCACTACCTGTGGCGGGCCGTCGATCACGAGGGCGAAGTGCTGGAGAGCTTCGTGACGAAGACGCGGGACAAAAAGGCGGCATTGAAATTTCGCAAAAAATCAATGAAGCGCCATGGTCGTCCGCATGTTTTTGTAACGGACAAATTGCGATCCTACGGGGCCGCGTTGAAGGAAATCAGTGCCGTGGATCGACAGGAAGCCGGCTGATGGAAGAACAACCGTGCGGAGAACTCAAACCTGCCATTCCGACGACGAGAGCGTGCGATGCACCGCGTCCGGCGCGTGCGAAGTCTGCAGCAATTCGCCTCCGTTCCTTCCTCTGCGCACAATCATTTCAACCAGGAACGCCACCTCTACTCACGTCAAAACTTTAAGCTGAACCGAAGCGCCGCTCTTACCGAGTGGTGTCAACTTTGTTCCGCGCAGGTTCACGCCATCAGCGGCAAACTCAGACTGGTTCGAATCCGTCTGACAGCACCCGCGTGAGCAGAAGGAGTGCCATCGCGCCAACGATCCAAGACCATACTGCATAATCGGATGGCGATGCCGCTAAGCGGTCATTCTGAAGAGGCTATTGAGTTCAGCGTAGCTGCTGCAATCTGAGCAAGGCATCCCCCTGTGAAACTTGAACGCTTCATTCAAGCAATTGTTGCGGCAAGTCTCGTCAGTATCTACTCAAGGCACCAAGTACCGTTTCTCGTGTCTTTTGGTCGCTAGGAAAGATTCTTTCCACAAGAAACTCGGATGGAAACTCGGGCCACGTCTTTTGCAGTTCGCTGATAAGTCTTTGTGCCTCGTTGAAATTGCCCAGCTGATCATGTGCTGCTGCTTGGAAAATGAGAGAAGGCGCGCTTACAGGCGCACCAGCTGCCGGCGCGCCTTGAAACGCTTCGACAACGTTCTCGTAGTTCCCGAGCATGAGTTGTGATACCCCCCAAATGTTCCTTGCACCAAATCGGCCAGATCCGGCTCTGGACCTTGCTGGGTTACTGACCTCCGCTGCCAGAGCGGGCATGTTTGCAATGAGAGCTGTGATCCCGACCAGATCCAGAACATGGCCATCTTTCGGCGCAAGTTCAGCTGACAGTCTCGCGTATTTTAAGGCCTCATCTGGTTCATTTGACACCGCCAACCGCCAACCATTCGAGGCGTTTGCCCATGCACCCGATGGGGACAAATCAAGCGCCATTCCAGACATCTCGAGTGCTTGACGCAAGAGATCGTCCCGATTTTCTTCATCTCGGGACAACAGAGCCAGAGTGGCCAAAACCTGAGCTGATCCGGCATAGCCATCCGGCAGCGCCGGGTCGAGCTCCGTGGCATGCTGGAACATTCCCAGGGCGATTTGCTGGCGTTTGACATCAAATACAGGGAAGAACATGCCCCGGGCCTGGTCCGCCAGGTTAGCTGCCTGCAATCTTGCAAGTGAATGCTGACCAAGAGCCGCTCGTTTAGCCTGCTGGGTGCTGTTGGAAGATTCCTGGACCTCCCTGTTGCCGGTTATCAACCATGTACCAAGCACAGCGATCACCGCTAAAACGGCCAGCCCAATCAACAGCAGTTGACGCAGGTGCCTGCCTTCACGTGTCTGGCTGCGGGTTCGCGGGTCTGAATTTGGGTCTTCCCCTGATGGTTCGTATGAAAACCGCGGCTTGTATCCGCCGGGATCGACGAAAATCCGAACACCTTTGCCGTCCCAGTGTTCTTCGTAAAACTCACGCAACAGGCGGCGAAGTCGCCTGGCTTCTACACGAACCAGATTCCGTCCACCGCTGCCATCAATGCTGCGCCCGTACACTTCGACCGCGATGGCCTTGCCGCGGATCTGGGCACCGCGACCGGCGAGAGTTTCCTCGACGACATAGATGAGAAACTGCTGGAGGCGGGGCGAAGTTCGGAACTCGACGCTGGAAACCACGCCCCGCAGTGCCTGTCGGACCAGTTCCGGTGATGGCTGCTCAACATCTTGATTTATCAACAAATCATTGGCTTGGTTCACAGCAAACTCACCCCCAACTCACGGTGACTCACTTGGCTGCCCCGGTCAACAGCACGTATCCTTATCTGCGAATAAATAGTGGGAACCGGGCTTTATCCAGTGGTGAACGACCTGAAAGACGAGCTACCCGAGCTTTTGAATGCGCTTTCCGGCCAGATTGAACCGCATGCGTTACTAAGCGAGGCCATCGAGGACTTCAGCAAAGTCTGCGCAAAGCTCAAAGATACGTCGATTACCGCGTCCGAGCGCGAGGAATGGGCCCACATCAAATCTGAACTTGTGAACGAGCTTCGTCGTCTGGCGAAGCGCAATCTTCGAAACGCATCCGACTAAGGATATCGCAATGACCGATAAAAACCAAAGCAACGATCACGAAAACGAGCAAAACCAGCCAGCGGATGAAATCGAAAACCCTTCGCGCCGGCATGTCATGCAGGGGCTGGCGGCAGGCGCGGTGGCAACGGGGGCTGTCAGCTACGGCTCCGGCGCAGCGCAGGCGCATGAGGGGGACGGCCCTCTGGGTGAAAGCCTGAAGAACCCGTATGGCGGCCGGCCTGCCGGTGGCATCACTCTGCCGGAATACTTCCGGCCGACGAAATACATGACCGGGTCGAACGCAAACTATTTCCCGCTTTCCGAGGAATTGGGGCCCGACGAAATGCGCATATCCTTTTGCGGCTCAACACCATATCCGCCGCGGGAAGATCAAGCGGGTACTTGCATCATGGTTGAGTTGGGAAACGGAAAACGGTTTTTCTTCGATTTCGGGTCGGGTTGTGTGCGCAACATCATTGCAATGCAGGTACCGGGACAGCTGATAAACGACATATTTATTTCCCACTTGCATGTCGATCACTACGCCGACATCCCCTATATCTACCCGTTCAGAGCTTGGTCCGGCGGGTACACGCCGCTGCGGATCCACGGCCCTTCCGGCCGGACCCCCGAGCTTGGAACGGCGGGCATGGTGGAAGGCATGAAACAAATGCTGAAGTGGCATTTGGAGGCCTTCGATGTATTCCCGATCGGAGACGGCTATGAAATCGAGGTCAACGAATTCGATTTCCGCCAGGAAGGCGGCATCGTCTATGACGAAGACGGCGTCACCGTGCGCTCCTGGCCACGCAGTCATGCCAAGGACGGCGCCGTCGGGTATCGCCTTGATTGGAATGGCCTGAGCTTTGTTTGGACCGGCGATGGTCGACCGGACGAACTTTCGCGGAAATATGGTGAAGGTGTTGATGTTTTCGTCACCGAAATGTCGGGGCAGGATATCGGCCAGTTGATGACCTACAAATACGGAATCCCTCAGGAGCTGTTTAACTACACGATCGATACGCATCATACCTCCCACTATGCAGTCGGAAAGCTCTTTGCTGACACACGTCCACGGCTGGGAATGGTGACACACTACACCCAGGACGAGGACATCGACGCTGAAATGCTGGCAGGTATTCGCGCCCACTATGACGGTCTTTTTCAATGGGGCCTAGATGTGGCCGTCGTCAATGTAACAAAAGACGCGATCTGGTACAGAAAGGCGGCGCTACCTGGAAAATCCGGGACCGTTCCGCCATTTCGCGAACTCGCCGCCGCCGCCGAGGCTGGGCGAATCGAACTTCCAGATGAAGTCACTCTACCGAATCCGCGCCTCACTCGCGCAGATCAACAAGACCAGAAATACCGGGATATGGAGATTGATCCGCGTGAATACTACCCAACCGACGTATTCCGGGCGCCCGGGGGAGAATGGCCGCAAAATTTCACAATTAAGGTATCCGATGTAATCGGGACACGCGATGACGACTAAAGGGCGATAATACGATGATTGAATTTGGTTCGACTTCGGCAATTCCCGTCACGATTCTGACCGGCTTTCTCGGGGCGGGGAAGACAACCCTTCTGAACCGCATCCTGACCGGCAATCATGGTCTGCGGGTTGCGGTTCTGGTCAACGATTTCGGCTCGATCAATGTGGATGCTGACCTTGTGGTTGGCCTGGAAGACGATGTGATGAGCCTGGCGAATGGGTGTGTGTGCTGTTCGATCCGGGATGACCTGATCGAAACGGTTGAAGCGGTTCTCGCTCGGCCGGAAAAACCGGAATACATCGTCCTTGAAGCCAGCGGCGTGTCGGACCCGTCCTCAATCGCGATGACTTTCACGGATCAGAAGTTTCGGGACATGATCCGCCTGGACAGCCTCATGTGCCTTGTCGATGCGGAACAGCTGTTTGCCGCGCCAGAACAGATGGAATTGAAGCTCAGGCAAATCGCGTTTTCTGACATGGTCATCTTGAACAAAGTAGACCTCGTAAACCGGGATACGGTTCAGAGAGTGCACGATTGGCTCGGCTCGCGTTTCCGCCGATATCGCCTGGTCGAAGCCGTCAATGCAGATGTCCCGCTGGACATATTGCTGTCAGTCGGACGGTTTGCCGCCGAACAACTCCAAACAGAATTGCCGGATCATCATGAACATGGGCCCGACTGCAGGTGCCGCCACGCTGATCATTCAGACGGCTTTTCGACGACCATGATGAAGGCAGAGCAACCTATCAGCCTGTCGTCGCTCAGAAGCGCAATTCGAAAGCTTCCAGGAGACGTCTATCGCCTCAAAGGCTTTGTTTTCAGCGAGGAGGACCCGGATCATCGCATTCTTGTGCAGGTCGTCGGAAAACGCATGGACATCTCGCGGGACGGAGCCTGGGGTGATCGAAAACCCGAGACAAGGCTTGTAGCGATTGGTGCGCCGGGCGCCCTTTCAGAACATTTGCTCACCGATGCCCTTTTCGAAACAGCTTAGCGATCACGCCGGTAGGTTACGTTGAAACCAGGTGCCCGACCTTTATGCCACCGCCCCTTAATTTGATTTGGGTGCCGAAATGGCTAGACTTGTCGCAATCACAACTATCCTGCAGCGGGGAACCTTCTATGTTCACAAGACTTCCTTGTATGACTACCCTCGTCTCAATCCTGCTTTCTTTCCCGCTATTTGCGCAGGACATCCCAATTATCCACGACGCACAGTATTACATACTGGAAGCACAAAATGGCGAGCAGTGGGTCGAAGATGATGCTGCTGTGGATGCGTTGCTTTCCGAGTTTCGTGAGGGGAATGCTGGCAACCCCCCCAATATCGTGTCCATCCTGATCGACGATCTGGGTTTTGGGGACATGGGTATTCCCGAACTGAATGCCGTGCGCGGGATTGAAACCCCCAACATCAATGCGTTCTCGGACGAAGCCATGCGCATGGTTCGAATGTACACCGAACCGTCCTGCACGCCGACGCGCGTGGCCCAGATGACGGGGCGCCTGCCCGTTCGCATGGGTATGGGGGACACCACGGTCGACATTGCAGGCTTTGGCCTTCCCGGAGCCGAGGTCACCCTCGCAGAGGTTCTGAAACAGGCCGGCTATGTCACCAGCCATGTCGGCAAATGGCACATGGGCGATATCGCAGAAAGCTGGGCGATGAACCAAGGTTTCGACTATGCGCAACATGCCGTGCATCAGCAGGGGCAACTCACCATCTTCAACGATGATGCAATCCGCGAGCAGGTCTCGGTCGGCATACAGGATTTTGAGGAAGACTATATCGTGGACAATTGGTTCCGCCCCGACCCTGCCGCCATGGCCACCGTCATCGAAGGAGAGGCCGGCGGTCCAATTCGCGAAATTCGTATGCAGCCCGGCGAGCGCTGGGACGCCGAAAAATACGATGAGATGAACGAACAGTTCCAGCTTAAGGCGCTGTCCGAGCTGCAACGGCTGGCCGGCGGCGACGCACCCTTCTTTCTGCAGTACTGGCCGATGATCCCGTTGGACAACACGCGCGCCGGGCGCGATGGCCCCGAGAGCGCGAACGGCGGCCTCTACGCCGACAAGCTGCAACTGCTGGACGAATATCTTGGTGTGCTTTTTGACGAGATGGAAACGCTGAGCGTCGCCGAAAACACCATAGTGGTCCTTATGGGCGACAACGGGCACTTCACGAAATATTCCCCGCAGTCAGGTTTCACCCCGATGATTTTCCGCGGCGGCAAGGGCGATACGACAGAAGGTGGGGTACGTGTGGATGCCTTCATTCGCTGGCCCGGAATGATCGAGGCAGACTCGATCGTGAACAACATCATCCATGTGTCGGATCTGTATACGACCCTATCGCGCATGGCTGGCGCCGACGCGTTCATTCCAAGGGACAGGCTGGTGGATGGGGTGGACCAATCCGCATCAATCTTGTTCGCCGATGAATCGAAAACGCGTCGTGATCACGTAATCATCTATTCAGTGGCGTCCCCGAAGGCGATCGTGAAGGACCAACTAAAACTGAACCTTCCGGGTGCTGGAGAAAGTGCAATTCTGGCAGATTTCTTTGACATATATAGGGATACGCATGAAAAGTATCCGGTTTCGACCGAAGTTGGCGCATGGGGTGGCCAGGAGTTCCAACGCATCCTTGGCCGGCATCTTGCCCGAAAAGAGCTTTATCCTGACACCGAGCCAGCGCGTGGCGTGCCGTATGAAGGCGTCGAAAACCTGCGCCCGGAAACCGTTGCCGCTGTCAAAGCCTTTTTGACCAAACAAGCTGCAATCGAACGCTAGCTGCGTCCTGACCTCACCTCGGCTCCCCGCATTCGAGAGACACCTCCATGCTTGCTACCCCGATCTTCTATACCGGCCTCGCCATCTCTTTGGGAATCGGCTTCGTCTACTTTCGAGACCTCGGCGACGTGTCTCAGATGCTGTTGAAGGTAAAGCGCGAAAACATGATCCGCTTTATTCGCAACGAATTTCGGCTGATTGGGATTGGTCTGGCGGCTTTTGCAATTGCTACAATCGCCCACTTTGCGTTTGGAGGCGGCGTGCGTGCGATATGGTGGTTGGGCGTTGCCTTGGCGTTGGTTCTCTATGGCTTTCCCTATGTCTGGGTCCATTTGGGGTTGAGAAACCAGCTGAACACCGCGCAGTATTACAGCATTGCTGAGGCGGAGCAGTATGTCGGCCCCAATGCACCCGTGATCGTAATGGTAAACGGCGATCATGCCCGTGCGCATCCTGACGCTCAGATCATGCGGCCCCATTTGGCTGGCGACTCCAAGGGGCTTGGGGGCGAAGACGTGGTCATGACCTATTGCGCAATGGCCAATCTTGGTCAGGGATACGCCCCCTCAATCGAAGGAAGACGGTTGAATCTTGAAGTTCTTGCTCAGCATGGCAACAACCTGATCCTGCGCGACAACGACACAGGGGAACCTATTCAACACATTTATGGGTTCCGCGAAGCAGACCGGGACACCGCGTCGGACGGACCCGCCTGTCCATTGCGCCCAGAAGCGCAGATGAAGCCATGGCCAACCTTCCGTATGACATTCCGTGGCTTCAAGAAAGCCTATCCGAACGGTGAGGTCTTTCTGAACAAACCGTCGAGGAACCCGGTTCTGAGACTGCTCGACATGGCGCTGGAGATGATTTTTGGATGGGGTATCGCCAGGCAGCATCAAGAGGCTGATCCTGTCATGGACAACATGGAGCGCCCGCCTGACACACGCTTGCCCAACAAGGCACTCGTTTGGGGCGTGACCATCGGGTCAGATGCCGCCTGTTGGACCGATGATTTCGTGGTTGACCAAAACTGGTTGCTGAATACGCGCGTTGGCGGGCGCGACCTTGTTGTGCAAATTGATCCACACTTTGAAAGCCTCGGTGTCTGGTACAACGACGGTGGTAAACCAGTTGAGCGCTGTGATTTCCGGGGAAATAGCGATCAAGGACAACTCACCCGAGTTGAAACTTTGCGGGCAGGCCTGTTCTGGCATGTCTGGGCGGAGTTTTTTCCTCACACCGATGTAAACCGTATTGGCAGCGTCAAACCGAAGCCTGCCGCATAGTGACGTTTGTTTGATGTCGAATGGAGTGAACCACCAAGCGGAAAGATGGCCGAATGGACTTGCCCCTTTTGCAAGGCGTGAGTGGCGGAAGTAATCTGGTCGACATCCATATTTTTGTACTGCAAAGCGCAACGACCGCTTCGCGCGTTTCCTTCAGAGTCGCTTTAAGGGTCCCGCTCAAATTGAGCCCGTGAAGCGAACGGAAGAAAGGTCTGCATCGGACTGTGAACCGATGCAGTCACGCGTTGTAGAGAACGTCGGCAGTGAGTCATGGTGTGAATTATATCCATCGCTAGCGAGGGGACAACTCAGTTCACAGTCTGGTAGTGGCTTTGTTGCACAAATCGGTTGAAGGGCAGACTTCCCCTTTCCCCGGACGGACTTATCCTACGGGCTCTGTGACTGGCATGCCAAGAGCTGTGGAGCGATTGAGCACCGCGATCCGAACCTGAAGCTCCGCGACTTGCGGGTCGAAGTCGCATGCCGTGAGACCTTGGCCAAGCTGTTTTATGCAGTTCATGTTTGTCTCTGCGCGGCTTCTTCGGTGACGCATGTGCCGATATCCAGCCGTCTTTGATGATGCGCCCGCCTTGTGGAGTATGATTCCGCATGTGGGCAAACGCAAGCCGAGCGGTTATTAACAGGCCGCTCACGTTTACCGAAACCACCTGAAGCCCAACTTCAAGTGGCACCACTCCGATTGGTGCCGAAGGCCCGAAGAGGCCAGCGTTGTTCAACAGCACGCCCAAGTGTCCGAATTGGTCGAAAGCCTCGGGCATACCTGCGGCATCAGTCCCGTCTGCGGGCAACGGGACCGCGTTTGTATATCGCGCCGCCAGATTCTCTAGCAGTGCGGCGCGGCGCGCTAGCAAACGCGGTCCCGCTTACCAGCGTCAAGAAACACTTCTGCTGTCGCTGCACCGATACCGGAGCTTGCTCCTGTGATCAAAATGGATTTCATACCGCTTCCTCAAGTGGCCGATTGCAGACCCGCGATATGCGTTTCAGAGCTGTTGCAAACGTTTGAAAAGGCTGGAGGTGTCCCAGCGTCCGCCGCCCATCTTCTGAACGTCCTTGTAGAATTGATCCACAAGCGCGGTAACGGGAAGACTCGCCCCGTTTTCATTCGCAGTGTTCAGGCAGATCCCGAGGTCTTTCCGCATCCAGTCGACAGCGAACCCATGTTCAAAGTGGTCGTCGAGCATCGTCTCGTACCGGTTGCTCATCTGCCAGCTGCCCGCGGCACCCTGGCTAATGACCTCGACCACCGCGCGCCCGTCGAGCCCCGCTTTGCTGGAAAAATGCAGCGCTTCCGAGAGGCCCTGGACGAGACCGGCAATCGCGATCTGGTTCGCCATCTTCGTCAATTGCCCCGCGCCGCTTTCGCCGAGACGACGGCACAGCTTGGCATAGCTTGCCATCACGGGTTCGGCACGCGCGTAGTCCGGTTCGTCCCCGCCACACATGATCGACAGTTGCCCGTTTTCCGCACCGGCCTGTCCGCCCGACACGGGCGCATCGACGAAAGCGACACCTTTCGATTTCGCCTCTGCGTAAAGCTCTGAGGTGACTTTTGCTGATACGGTCGTGTGGTCCACGAACAACGCGCCGCTTGACATGCTTGAAAATGCGCCCGTGTCGCCAAGACAAACGGCACGCAGATCGTCGTCATTGCCAACGCAGGCCATGACCATTTCGGCACCGTCTGCGGCTTCGGCTGGCGTTTTAGCCGCACGTCCGCCATGTTCCGACACCCATTTTTCCGCCTTGGCCATCGTACGGTTGAAAACGGTCACATCGTGTCCGGCAGACTTGAGATGGCCGGCCATCGGATAACCCATCACGCCGAGGCCTAGGAATGCTACTTTTGTCATTGATATTGTCCTTCAAAGTCAGAGGAGGTCGCGCGGCGTTTGTCCGGCGAAAAAGGCATCGAGGTTGTCGAGCGCCCGAAATCCCATCGCATCCCGTGTGCGGGTCGTGGCGCTGCCAATATGCGGCAGCATGAAGATATTTTCGTGGTCCGCAAAGGCAGGGTTGCCACCCGGTTCGACCTGAAAGCAATCGAGGCCCGCAGCGCTTATCTGCCCTTTTGCGAGCGCGTCGAGCAAAGCGTTCTCATCCACCAGCGCGCCACGTGCGGCGTTCACGAGGACGGCCCCCTTTGGCAAGAGGTCGAACCGCTTCCGATTCATCAGGTTGGTCGTTTGGGGCGTGGCAGGGCAATGTAGCGAAAGGAAATCCGCGACTTTGAGAAGGGACTCGATACTGTCGTGGTAGGTTGCGCCAAAGGCCTGATCAGGCGGCAATTCGGAACGGTTGAAGTAATGGATTTCCATGTCGAACCCTTTGGCCTTGGCTGCAAAAGCCCGGCCCACGCGCCCCATGCCGACGATGCCCAGCCTGGACCCGGTGACTTGCTTGCCGACCATGAAGGAAGGAGACCAGAAATCCCAGGCTCCGGTCCGCACGATCCTGTCACCGGCAACCGCATGGCGCGCAGCACCAAGCATCAGCAGCATTGCAAGCTCCGCCGTTGCGTCGGACAGCACGTCCGGCGTGTTGGTCACTGCAATACCGCGCGCAGCCAGCGCGGGCAGGTCACAGTGATCCACGCCGACAGAGTGGTTCGCGACGATCTGAAGCCGCGGTGCGAAGCGCCGCACCACATCCGCGCTGAAGTGCTCTGAATGACAGGGAATGATGGCGTCGTATTCCGCGCTGGCGGCGATAAGGTCCTCCGCCGTGCCGGGCGTATCTTCATAGTTTACATCGGTGTCATAGTCCCGCATCGCCCGTTCGATCGTGGCATCGGATAGACGGCGGGTGATCCAAAGGCGGGGTTTGGGCATCGTTAGTCCCTCTTTCGGATGCACTCATCCCAGTAATCATAGATCGCTAGTGCGCAAACCACGATCACGATCACCATGAACGGGAAACCGCCCCAGAATCCTGCAAAACCTGTAGAGATGCTGTGCGAGAGCTCGCCCACGAAGATCACAAGCAGGGCTGTGCCGATAAAGCCGACGATGAGTTTCGTGATGTAAGACATGAGGTATCCCTTCCGTTACGCGGCCTCTGCCGCGATATGGTTCTGGCACCAACGCGCTGTTCGCAAAAGTCGGTCATCCTTGTGTGCAGGACCGATCAGTTGCACGCCGATGGGCAATCCTGTTTCACCCACCAAAAGCGGCAGCGTAACACACGGTAACCCTACCAGCGTCCACAGAGTGCAAAAGATTGGATCGCCCGTGTTTGAGCCGAATGACACTGCTTCTCCGGCAGCGGAGGGCGCGAGGATGGCGTCATAATCCTGAAAGAACTCTGCAAAGAAGCTCTCGGCTGACGCTTTCACGGCCAGCGCGTCCTGATACTCGGCCTCCCCGATCTTGCGCGCCCTTTCGATGATCGGTTTCAGCGTATTGCTGATCTGGTCCCAATGCGCGTCGAACACCTCGGCCTGATGGCGGGCGATTTCATATTCATGGATGCGGGCCTGAACCGCCACCAGCTCGCCCAGCTGATCGGCCGGGTCCATCCGGGTCACGCGGGATCCGAGCACTTCGATCACGCTTTCCAAACCTTCCGCAGCAGCCTCTGAAAGACGGTCATTGAACGGCAGGTTGAACCATGCGAACTCCGGATCGACGGGTACCTCCTGACGCGCGCCTTCAACCGTCGAGGGCCGTGCATGCGGGTAACTCTGAGGGTCACGTTGATCATAGCCGCTGATGGCGTCTGCCAGCAGGGCGACATCTTCCAGCGTGCGAGCAAATGTGCCTATCTGGTCGAGCGATTTGGACGTCTGAAGTACACCTGTGCGAGGGATCGTGCCGCGCGTTGGTTTGAAGCCGAATGTCCCGCAGAAAGAGGCCGGACGGATCACCGATCCGTTTGTCTGTGTTCCGATTGCAAGCGGCACATGACCGGCAGCTACCGCAGCGGCCGAGCCACTGGAGGACCCACCGGGCGTTCGATCCGCGTTATGCGGGTTGCGCGTCTCGTTGGCATGAACGAAGGCGAGCTCGGTCGTGACCGTCTTGCCCATGATGACCGCACCGGCTTCGCGCAGCATCTCCACAATACGGGCGTCCTCTGCTGGCTGGCGGCCCTCGAAGATTGGCGTTCCGCGCTGAGTGGGCATGTCCCGCGTGTCGATTATGTCTTTCAGGCCCACAGGCAATCCATGCAGCGGACCTGTCGGTAGGCCCGCCTGACGCCTGCGGTCCAGTGCCGCCGCTTGCTCCAAGGCGCGTTCCGGATCGAGGTAGGCCCAGGCCTTGATAGCTCCGTCCGTCTCGGCGATTCTGTCGAGACAGGATTGCACCAGTTGAACGGACTTCAACTGACCCGAAGCGATAAAACCCGCCGCCTGCACCGCGCTGAGATCATGAGGCTTGATCTTCATGGGATGTAGGGTCCGAAAAGATAATCAGGGAACCACAGCGCGATGCCTGGGAACTGATACATCAGCACCATCGTCAGAATGACAATCCCGAGGTACGGCATGATGCCGCGGAAGATCTGCATCAGCTCGATCTGTTTTTTCAACACTCCTTTCAGGTAATACGCCGACATCGCCATTGGCGGCGTGAGGAATGAGGTTTGCAGGTTCAGCGCCACGAGCATCGCGAAAAAGTAAGGGTTCACTCCGAAAACATCGAGTAGGGGCAGGAAGATGGGTACGAAGATGATAAGGATTTCGGACCATTCCAAGGGCCAGCCCAGCAGAAAGATAATAAGCTGCGCCAGTATGAGGAACTGCCACGGCTCGAGAGCCATGCCGCCAACCCAGTCGGCGATGATGTCATGGCCGCCGAGATACGAGAAGACGGATGCGAAGGTCCATGATCCGACGAAGAGCCAGCAGACCATGGCCGTTGCCTTGGCGGTGAGGAAAACGCTTTCCTTCAGCTTTTTCCATGTCATGGATCGGTAAAGCACCGCCAGCACCATGCCACCAAGCGCACCCATGGCAGCAGCCTCAGCCGGTGTCGCAAGACCGCCAAGGATGGAGCCAAGGACCAGCATGATAAGCACCGTGAGCGGCACGAAACTCACAAGCAGGTTCCAGTAAATCTCCCGCGGCGGCGGCACGTCTTCCATCTTAGGCCGCGGCGCGAGCGCAGGGTTCAAGTAGACTCGCACGATCACGTAAACGATGTAGAGCCCCGCCAGTAACAAGCCCGGGAAAACCGCAGCTGCGTAGAGCCGCAAAGGAGAGAGATCCGCGATCGCGGAATAGACGATCAACATGATTGATGGCGGGATCAGGATACCCAAGGTGCCTCCCGCACAGATAACGCCGGACGCGAAGCTCTTGTTGTAGTTTGCATTTGCCATCGCGGGAAATGCGAGAAGACCCATCAGGGTCACGACCGCACCAACAATGCCCGATGCCGTCGAGAAAACCGCACAGGTGATCAGCGCGGCGATCGCAAGGCTGCCGGGCAGATTTCGAGCAGCCTGGTAGAGCGAGAAAAACAGCTTGTCGACGATGTTTGCTCTCTCGACGACATAGCCCATGAACAAAAAAAGCGGGATGGCTACCAGTGTCGGGTTCTCCATCACTGAATAGGTGTTCTGGTTCAGCAGATAGAAGATGTTGTTGTTGAATATATCACTGATGCCATCGATTGGGCCGCGGAAATATGCGTAATAGCCAAACGCGACGCCCATGGCGAGCAACGTGAAAGCAATCGGGAAGCCCAGCAGCACAAGCACAATAAACAGGCCCAGCATCAGAAGGGCGACTTCGGGGTTCGTCATCTCTTGATCTTTCCTAGTGCGTCAGCGGGACTGATTTTCGTCGCTGTGAATGGCGGCGATCTCATTGAGATCGGCCTCCGACAGCAAATCTTCTGTTTCTTTGACATCGGCCAATCGCTCTGGCCAAATGCCGGTACGCATCGTCATGACGCAACGCACCAGTTCTGCGGCGCCCTGGATGAGCAGCAAGGCGCCAGCCACCGGGATCAACGATTTGAAGAAGTAGATCTGAATGCTGGCGGGGCTGTTGAAGCTAACTTCCTTATAGCGCCAGCTGTCTGCGGCGATCTCGTAACCAAACCAGACCAGGGCAAGAACGCCCGGAAAGAAAAACAAGAAATACAGGAGAAAATCCATCCCTGCTTGAACCTTGACGGGCAGCAAGCGATAAATAACGTCAGCCCTCACATGCGTGTCCTGCGCCAAAGCGTATGCCCCGCACATCAAAAACAGCGCACCGTACATCTGGACCATCATGTCAAACGCCCACACTGTTGGGGCGTTGAGCACGTAACGCACGAACACCTCGTAGGATACCGACAGCGTCAATATCAGAATGCACCAACCGAAGGCCCGCCCAACCCAAAGGCTCAGACCTTCTATAGCGTGTACGAATTTCATCGTGTTTGTTTCCCTCGTCGCCCCAGCCTCTCTCGCCAGAGGTGCCTCTGATTTCAAAGGGAGGTTGAGCACCGAGATGGCGCTCAGTCCCCTTTTCATTCAGCCGCGATCAACCAAAGTAGTGGTTATATGCCAGTTTGTAATCTGGCTGATTCAGGTTGAGGTAGTTCATCACATCTTTGGCGTAAGCCTTCTGTGACTCCATCACCTTGGCAAAGAATGGATCTTCTTCTGCGATCCGCGCCGTAACCACATCCCAAGCTTCGAGTTGAGCCGCCATTACCGAGTCTGGCGTCCGATAGACATTCACTCCGTCTGCTTCTTGCAGTTTCACAAGGTCGTCAGAGTAACGCTTGGTGTTGCCCCAGTAGAAGCCGGAGTTTTCGGCCATGGAAGCGTTTTTGATAATCGCTTTGTGTTCATCGCTAAGGGCATTGAAGCGGTCTTTGTTGATCGTGACTTCAAAGAACTCCTGGCTCTGGTGGAACGACGCGAGGTGGTAGTGTTTCGACACGTCTTGCATTCCGAAGTCGCGGTCCGATGTCGGGTTGTTGAATTCTGCCGCATCGATAAGTCCGGACTTCATCGCCGGTTGTATTTCACCGCCGGGCAGCTGAACGACCGACATGCCCATCTCGAGAAGAACATCTGCAGCCAAACCAACCGTGCGGTATTTCAGACCTTGCATCTGCGACGCATCGGTAATGTGTTCCTTGAACCAGCCCATCGGCTGCGCAGGCATCGGCGAGTTGAAGAAGGACACAACATTAAGCCGCAGGTTGTCCATTAACTCGTCGAAGAGTTCCTGACCACCGCCAGCATAGACCCACCCAAGCACTTCCTGGCTCGACCAGCCAAAGCACGGGCCAGTGCCAAATAGGGATGCTGCTTTTGACTTGCCGTACCAATACGCCGGAACGTAGTGAGCTGCATCGAGAACGCCGCGATGCACAGCGTCTTGCATCTGGCTGGTTTTTACAACTGCGTCGACCGACAACACTTCGATCGTGAGCGAACCGCCGGACATTTCGTTGACCCGAGCAGCAAAGGACTGCGCATTTTCCAGAAAAATACCGCCGCCCCAGGCCGCTTGCATCTTCAATGTTTCGCCGCTGCCTTGCGCAATTGCGGGTGTCGCCAGTGCTGCCGCGCCTGCAACAGCAGAGCCGCGCAGGAAGTTTCTGCGGTTATAGTGTTCGGTCATGTTTCCTCCCTAAAAGTACTTAAATTATCCCTCGACTGTTTGATCTTGTACGAGCGGGTGTATTTTAAGGAGTACAGCCTACACTGCTGCGTCAGACATAGTCCTGTCGCATGCTGAATAGCGTTCCTCCCATCGATATCTTAGAATATGTCAATCTTAAGACAAGTGTTTTGGTTTGCAAACTTGTCGTCGCAGCGCGAATCTTTTGCGCAGCAGGAAAAAAGCTCTGAATTCAGATTACTTGCTCATCAATATGCCCGAAACCTGAGGATGCAATACATGGAGTGATGTGTAGGTCCGACGCGACACTGCGCGATGGACAGTTTCGTGAGCAGTTCGGTCGTAAGCTTCTAAAAACTCCCTGCTCTATGAACACACGGCCGCTGTTGTTTTTTCATCGCAGACAGCGTTTTGATCAATCAAGTTGCTGCATTTGCGGACATTTTAATTGGACTGCTTCCGGTTTGGGCTCGAGGCGGTCATTTGAGTGATTTTGTCAGGTGCCAGCTTAGACTCCTGTAGCAGACAAAGACTTAGGCCCCGGGCTTCGGTATTGGGGCGGTCCCAGTAAAGCTGTTTTGCGCAGCATGATTTGTCCGCGATGGCGGTGT
>NZ_JBXWNC010000018.1:0-81754 GCF_059610165.1 Ruegeria sp. YTSA135
CGACGAGCCCCCACTACAGGTGGTCGAAAGAGTTTCTTGAGGCCGGCAAGACGCGACCCACGGGCGACACCGCGCGCCAAGCCACAACCTTGAGATGAGGGAGCTGCGGCATGAGGCAGCGGCTCTGAAGGACGCGGTGGCTGATCGGACCTAGAGGAACCGCATGCTAAAAAAGCGCATGATCGGGGATGAAGGAGATGGGGAATGAGATATCCGTCTGTTCAGCGTCATTGTGCTTTAATTCAGCTAGATCCGTGCACGGTTCGCACGCTATCGAGGATAATGCAGCTTAAAGGGCAATCAATTCGGTGTGTAAATGCGAATGTATGTTTGGCCATCATCGTGCAAAAGGCGCTCGCTGAACGATGTGAATTGATCGACGCCTGCAAGCTCTGCTGTGGCTTCAGTAACGCATACAGGGAGGTTTCCCGCATTGTCCTTAGTCTGCGATTTACTCCACCCTTCAACGCGCGCCGCTACGTTTACCGTGTCCCCGATGATGTTGTAGCGCATGGCGCCCGATGTTCCGAGGGTGCCGCCCACGACCTCGCCGCTATTGATACCGACCCTCAGGCTGTATGCACTCAAGCTTGTCGATTGGTTCAACTCGACAACCGCCCGCTGCATGGAACGCGCGCATTCAATTGCGGCTTTGGCATCATCTTGCCGTTCTTGCAGCGACTCGCGGGGAATTGGCGCGCCGAACACGACCAATATTCCGTCTCCAGTGTACTTCTCCACAAGGCCGCCATGGTCCTGTGCTATACGCGCCAATTCGTCGAGTATCGTACTGATCCAGGACATAAAATCTGGCGCTTCCATGACTTGACCAATCCGGGTCGAGCCTTCGATATCGGCAAAAAGTACCGTAACGAACAGTCGGCGCGACGCGGGCTTTCGTCCGTCGATCAGACGTTTTCGCTGTTTCCAGATGTCGGCGAAAAGCATGTCTGACATTTGCGACGTGAATATTCCGGCCATTACCCTGCGCTGGTTCCAAGCGATTGAGGCTGCAATTGCAAATGCCAGCGTAAAGGCGGCACTCCATGCCAAAGTGACAGAGACAACGGGAGCAAGCAGCGAGAACACCTGAGAGGCGGACAAACAAAGCGCCAGCAATCCGGCGACGACGAGGCCCGAAGCTACACTGCGCATTGATAATGGCAACAGTGTCGCGAACATAGCTCCTGCGCAGGCCGCGGCAAAAACCATGACAATAGCCGGCGTATTTTTGACCACGCGCAACGGAGGCAACGTTCCTGACATATGACTGATCAGCTGCTGCGTTATCGCCGCGTGAACCTCACTCCCAAAAGCAAAGTCAGCTCCTGTCCGGCGATTGAGCGGTGTCGCGAAATAGTCCTTTACAGTGTGGCTTGTAAGAGCAATCAGCACAGCTTTGCCATCGACATCTGTTGATCCTGAGAGCACGTCCAGCGGAGAAACATGTTCCACGATAGGTAGCGCATTAAGATGCCGGGTCATGATCTGATAACCGGCGTTGTCCAATCGCTGGTACGGGCCAAAAACGCTTGGCAAAGGAGGTACCGGCGCCGGGCCCAAGGCGAGAATACGCGGGTCTTCCGGTGCTGGTTGCAAGTTATTTTCGCCCTGAAATGTCATGGCAAGTTGCATTGGGAAGGATAGGGCCAAGCCATCTTCGTTATTGACGAGCAGAAGCGCACGTCGCGCTACGCCATCTAAATCTATGGGGATGTCCGCGAAGCCTGTTTTCACACCGGGGGGTGCATCAATCGCGACGGCTTCAGGGGAAGACAGTCTGGATATCGTGACAACGCGCGGATCAGAAAGTACCTCCAGCAATTCTGCCCGCCCAGCGCCAACCGGAACATCGCGGTAAACATCCAGTCCCACCGAACGGGCACCAGCGTTCAAAGCAGCTTGAATGATTCGTGCCATCTGATCATCTGGAACCGGCCATCCCCAACGCGCAAGTTCAGCGTCGGTAAGGGCTATGAGTACTACGTCAGGAACTGGTTCAGGTTCCGCCAGATACGTTGTCACAAGATCATAATGAAACAACGCCCAAGTCTGAAGTGTTCCGGTCATGCGCAGTCCGGATACCCCGAGACCGGTTGCCAAGGCTGCAACAAGCGCAATCGCGATCCGCTGCCACATGGGCAGAAAGACATTCATGCTTCAGGCCTGTTCATTCGATTTCTATAATGAAGCCAAGGTTCATCAAATGGTTGCTGGTATCATCCCAGAACTTTGGTGTGCTGCCATTTCCTACCGTCCTGCCGTTCTGGTAAAAACGGGCACGGTGCTGGCGATTCTTATAATTGTCTGGGTTGCCGGGTGACCAGGCTGTATAGTCTAGAGTTTCGCCAGTCACCCATGTCCAGCCGCCGCGTGGTTCGTTGCTGCCGGGTTGTTGGTACAGACCAATCATAGGTCCATACAAACTACCACTTCCATCCTGCCAGACAAAGCTCGAATCCTTGCTAAACAGATCGACGAGAAACCGGTTTTCAGCGGCACTTTGGATCGTAACCAAATGTCCTCCGACCGCGTCAGCCTTGCGGACCGCTGTGCCAAAATCACCATAGTCTTCTTTGACAGCAATGTAGAGGTTCCCCTGAAAATAGTCGAAGAGGATTTCTCTGCGGCTCAGGGGGTTGGCAAAGTAATTCAATGCCCTTTCCAACCTTGGTTCGAGTCCCACCGGCAGGTCGTCTGCCTCAAAGTACCTTGCTTTCTCTGGAATGAGATCCTTGATCGCCGGGACATCCGGCAGGGCTGCCAGCAACGGACGGTCGACGTGCGTTCCGAATGTAAGCTTAGCTTCGAGCCGGGCAGTGGTGATCGCTTTTCGCGATTGCCGCCCAATATCACCGTCGATTGGACCGGTGTAGTGACCCATGTAGGCCAGCGCCTCTTGCAAGAGCTTGCTTTGCTCTCGATCAAGGACAGCATGACCCCTTTCATCGAACTCGGGCTGGAATATCGGCGGTCGCGCGGCAGAGCGTGCCTTACGCTGCTGTTCTTTTTGCAACTCAGCCTGTCGTCGCAGCGCAATCTGGACCAGCCTGTTTTCCCCCATTTCGCCATACCTGTTAACGAAGTCGTTCCAGCGTGGCAGGGTGTCGTAATTTTCGGCTTGCGCAAATTCGTCTAGCATTTCCTCAATCATTGAAGGTGTTGTCACAGGTGCGGACTGCGCGACCAACGCAATTTCCACCGGCGGTACAAGAAATATGTCATTCCCCGGTAATGAGCCGTAGGTGAAAGGTTCCTGGAACCCATCAGTTTTCTCGAGGACCATGTCCCGAACTCGACGGAAGAGTTTACCGATCTCCAGCCCGGGCTCTTCGATGTTAGCAAGGATCGCCTGTGCATAAGGGCTATTACGCCCCTCTCCATCCAGCGCAATTGTTCCACCCCGCGCAGCATAGCCTACAAGAACCCCACCGGGATCTATTCTGCTTAGCCCCCTGCCAATCGAGCGTGTGGCAGTTGTACGTTGCATATCGGCGACGAAGGGGTTGTTTCGACAGGCGTCGAGAAGGACAATGCGGACTCCCTTTGTGTCAGCAAGGCTGCCTATGACGGTATCAAGCCGGATCGCTTCAAAATCAATGTCTCGATCACTTCTGAGTTCAGCGTTGACGGGAATCAGGTAGTTTTCTTTATCGATTTCGATGCCATGGCCAGCAAAATAAATGAGCGCTACATCTGCGCCCGCAGCCTTGTCGCTGAAGTCGCGCAAAGCCAGGCGCATCTCGTTATATTCCATATCCAATCTGGAAGTTACCTCAAAGCCAAGGCGTTCCAACGCGCTTCCCAAGTCTTCAGCATCATTCGCCGGATTAGGCAGGCGCGACACGTTTTCATAGGCCGAGTTGCCAATCACGAGCGCGACACGACGCTCATTTGCTAAGACCGTTTGCACGGCACCGAGAACAACGAATAGAACGCAAGCGAACATCTTGCACAGCATTGGTTTCATTCGATGACTCCTCCGGCCTTCAAAAGTTGGGTTAACGCATGATCATCAGCTATGCGCGCTCTGCCGTTGAGATCGATAGATACCAGCGGCGCTAAAGCATCGAACCAAATGCCGGTTTGACCTGGGTCGTCTGCCGTCAGCTCCACGCGTTCCACAAGACTTTCGGCTGTTGCGACGACCTGATCGCTTTCGATCAGCATGACTTTCCAAACGTAGATAATACCCGCCTTGAGGCGAAAGTCCGAACGACGCAGATCAAGACTGTAATAGCCCTTGGGCAGCGGACCTTGCCGTTCGAGCGCAACACCCGTCGCGCCCGGCGCGGAAATCTGGGTTGTCATTTTACCGCGGAACCCTGTTGATAGCCGCCAAACCAAAGGTGGTGTTCCAGATGACGTCAACCCGCCATTCGGCGGTACAAGCAGGAGGAGTTCCTCTGTCGCGCTATCAATATCACGCGTCCCTGCCCCTAGGCGCTCAGCCGGCGCGCCGATTTCTGGAGGCACAAACACCGGGCCTTCCACAGGCGCGTCCGCCTTATCATTCGAGTCAGCGCTAGCCACCGTACAAAAGCCCAATGCGAGCGCAAACACTACGATGTTTATCGTTGTCAGTCGCAATCCATACCCAGACATTCAGGTGGCTCGAGCTAGCAAGCCACCGAGAAAACAAATTCCTTCAGAACCAGACCCACTACGAAAGCGCAGATACCCGCCATGTTGCATCGAAACTTTTCTGCAAGAACGAGCTCGAAAATGCACAAACTAATTCGCAGATTATGCATCTGGAAAAATTTCTAAACCCCGTGAAAGATGCCACAATTGGCCGCAAATGTCCATTTATAGTGGCGCGATTGGATTGCGGCCTTGAACAAAGCGGGTGCCGATGACGACCCATAACTCGGCAAAACAAGATGATCGCTGAGCACGTAATAAATAAACGCTTAGGCCGCCCACGTGCCATTGGCTGCACTGCATCGGTTAATGAGCTGATGAACGACCACTATGCGGACAATGCTGCTGTTCTGTCCAACCACGCGATCGGGCATGGTTGATAGAGGGCCACGGGACGCTCGAGAGCGCTCTGAACAGTGTTAAGCCTGTGTGCCATTTCTCTGCTAAGCTGGACCAAATGGAAAGAATCGTTTGCTGAAACGGGAGAACCAACATGAACCGTCGTGACTTTTTCACCGCAAGTGCTTTGGCTGCGGTCGGCATGGCCGGGCTTCGGGTGGCACCTGTCAAAGCAGCGGGCTCTGCGGGCACAGGTCTTGTGGCTGCGCGAGAATTTCAGATCGGCGAGGCGTTGATCACCGCGCTGTCGGACGGGTTTCTACCCATTGATGCCTCCGCAATGATCGGGATCGATGCCGAAGGGTTTGCTGCTTTGCTCGCGGACGCGTATCTTCCCGGCCCAACTCATCCAACCGGGGTAAACGCCTTTCTCGTCGACCATGGTGGGCGGTTGACACTGATTGACGCCGGTACCGGCACAGCATTTGGCGACGGCTTGGGCCATCTGGTGTCTACGATGACGACACTCGGGCTTGATCCGGCTGCCGTAGACGCTGTTTGCGCGACCCATCTGCATCCTGATCATATCGGCGGCATCTTGACCGAGACGGGCAACCCCTTCGCCAACGCAACGCTGCATGTCAATGAGGCTGATCTGGCATTCTGGGGTGATGCCGATATCAAGTCCAAGGCACCAGCAGAGTTTCAGGGTTTCTTTGACATGGCAACTGGGGCGGTCGCAGCGTTTGGAGACCGGTTGATGCCGTTTACGGGGGAAAGCGATCTGGGCGCAGGATTAGCCGCCATGCCGCTGCCGGGTCATACGCCGGGGCACACCGGATTCATGCTGAGTTCAGGCGATGACACGCTACTGTTTTTTGGGGACATCGTGCATGTCGGTCCTGTCCAATTTCCACGCCCCGAGGTCACTATCGGCTTTGACGTCGATACGGAGATGGCGGCAGCCACGCGGGCGCGGGTTTTTGACATGGCAAGCGCAGATCGGTTGCGGATCGCCGGCGCGCATGTTTCTTTCCCCGGTGTGGGCTTTGTCGAAGCGGAATCCGAAGGCTATCGCTTTGTCCCGCAAAGTTGGCAATATGGCTGAGATTTGAGCGGCAGGGGGTCTGACGGCTCACACGCCTGAAGGCATTGTTCTTCACGCGCGCCCATATGCCTAACTTGACGTATTGCTGACGGGTGTGAGTATTTTTCGAGCCGTCGGTTCAATATCCTTTTCTTTTTTGATTGCTTACCGAACCTCTTGCTAATGCCACGACTGTAAGCCCGTGCAGCACTTTGAACTGGCGTTCTTTGATAGAAATTAACCCCAATCATCCAGGAGGATCGTGTAGGGACAAATTCCAAGTTGATGCCTGTTCGTTGTGCTTTCCAAGTGAGTTGAGTTCATTAACCTCACCGGAAAGGCGTTCAGGAAAAATTGCAATCTGCGTTTGGAAGCCGGGGGGTAGCGAAGTCGAAGCCGCCGTCAGTTCATCCTGTTCAGCATGTCCGCAAATGCCATAATGGCTTTCTCTTCTGGCCGCCTTTAGTTGGTTTCTTCTGACAATGCTGGTCCGCCTTATTTTTCAAAGCAATGCGGCTTTGGCGCGGCATAAAGGTCATCCCTTCTGGCCTAGCCGAAGTTGGTTCGAATTGGCTTCAAACCATCGGTCGATATACTCATTGATCTTTGTCAAGACTGACTGCGACAAAAAGTGGTACAGCTAATCGCAAAGCAGGGGGGTGCTCATGGAAGGCTTAATTGAAATCGGAAGATCATTCGTACAGGCCATGCGTGAACGCAGGGGAATTGCAAGTGTCGATGAAATGTATGCCGAAAACGCACAGTCGATAGAGGCGGTTGTGCCTCCGGTCCGACAATTCCGCGTTACAAAAGGTCGGGAAGCGATAAAGGGGAAAAGAGAGGATTGGCTGGCGACGCATGAGATTCAGGAACTCGACGTGGATGGCCCCTACGTCCACCCTCCCAACCGTTTTGGAGTGCGGTTTAGGGCTGAAGTAACTCAGAAAGCTACGGGAGAGCGCATGACCTTGCGCGAGATAGCGATTTATTCAGTGGCCGACGGCAAGATTGTTCTGGAAGAGTTTTTCATGCTGCCGAAGTAAGAAGAGCGACCGGCAAAATTATCTCAGTTTTGGTTGAAACAGCGCGTTCTGCTCCCAGGCGATGTGGGATTCTGGATGGAGGTAAGGAATGCAACACAGAACAGCGGCATATTTCTTAGCAGTTGATACTGATGACGCGCAGATTTTGAAATGCGCTGAAGCTGCCCGTATGCAGAACAGCCGTTTAATTTGCGTTCTGACCACGGCTTTGCCCAACCTGCCTTACCTAAAGTATGAATCAAACAGGTTTGTTAAAGCAGGTCTGCCTTCAAACTGGTTGGATGCTCTGAAAGAAAAAGACGCCGCCTTAAAGTCCCGTGCCGCAAAGATTGAAGCCCTTCTTGTGCGGCATGGCGTATCAGCAAACGTAATCGCCTTTATGGGTTCTGGAACAGATTTACAGCATCTTGCTGCACGGCAAGCTAATTGCTCCGACGTCGCCTTTCTGGACACTGAGTTGCGAAAAGACCCCGACGTATTTCACAAGATCGCATATGGGCTATTATTCCATTCACCGATCGCTTTGATGGTCAACGGAGATCCGTTTGCCCAACGCGATTGCGTTTTTCTGGCATGGAATGATAGCTTGCCTGCGTCCAGGGCTGCGCATTTGGCCTTACCCTATTTTCTGGCGGCCAAAGAGGTTGTGGTCGGATGTTTTGATCCGCCATTGCTTGATAACGCAAAAGATCAGGAACCCGGAACTGACATTGCTGCATGGCTCAACCATCACGGTTGCAAGGTGGTCGTTTCGCGGCTCCCGAGTGGTGGGCTGTCGATTGAACACTGCATTCAGGAGCGTGCAAGAGAAGTGGGGGCTGACCTCGTTGCAATGGGTGCTTACGGGCATTCTTATTTGCATGAGTCCGTTTTTGGGGGAACAACGCAAGCAATGTTGGAACAAACCAGCGTTCCAGTTCTTTTCGGGCACTAAAGAAATAAATTGGTGCCTATACTTTGCAATGTGTCGAAGCCGACGCGCATCACAAGCTGAGCCATCAGACCGAAAACCGCGAGCGGCGCCAGAAACGTCGCCCATTTCACGATATTCATCGTGGTGGATAACAAGGCTTCCATCAACAACAGGAAAGGCTCGGCTCGCTAACCATGAAAAATGCATATTACCGGTCACCAGAAGAATTGAACCGGTATCGTAGTGCAGTCAAAGGCTACCATCCGCTAATCTTAAGCGGATGTCGCTTGTTTTAGCGCAACGTTTTGCTTACGGCCAAAGCATCAAAAGGTCTTTGCAGCCTTTTGTACAGAATAGCGCGCCTAAATTCCTACGACTTGGTCTTTGAGGCCGTAGAGAATGTACAGGACTTCCTCTTGTTCCCGTTGGCCAATGCCGTTCGCTTCCAGAGCGTTCATGGCATCGTCAAGAACTGCGACAAACTCATCTCCGCTGATGTTCATAAACTGATGCGCCGCAATCATGTCTTTGCCTGAATAAATCTCAGGACCACCGGAACCAGCTATGAAAAAGTCACCCGCCATTTGCTTCAGGTTGTTCATATCGCTTCCCGCAAATCGCGCAGAAACAACCGAGTTTTTCGAGTGGTTGTCGACGAGCACGTCAACTATCTTTCGAATACCGTCAGTTCCTCCTAGTCGGTCATATAACGTTGCGGTCATGACTGAACTCCTTGCAAATAGCGTGCTTTACGCGGTCTTTATGTCCAGAACGCTAGCATGCAACTCTGCCCAGAGCCAAATTTCTTGATTAATTGTCGCATCACAGCGATACAAGATGCCCCCCATTGTGCTAATGCCGTTGAAAAAAACGCATTGGATTTGGTGAGGTGGCTACGGCTGACGCGAGTATCTATTTGGACAATCGGCGCTCAGCCCACCTCGTTAGGTGCGGGCTGTGTCGTTGGCTTGAGTTTCGCTTGTTGCCGCAAGTTTTGTGCGGTGGCTACCAGGATGAACACGTCTGGTACTCCGAATGGTCTGCGCAATCGGAGCCGACCCAAAGTACCGCGAACAACTGCCAGGCGGGACGATTCAGCATCGCATTAAATGGCACTAAGCTGGCGGGTTTACTCGGACGAAAGACCCGCGATTCCCGCCCAGACCTCCTGCAAATACACGCCTAAACCTGAGTTCCTCTGACAAAACCCTCGTCTGGGTTGCCATGGCAGCGCCGGGGTAAGTCATCGACGATGTGGATCTTTTGGAAACGGTCAAGGTCTCCGAATTTTGCAGCAGCTGCAGTGACCACCAAAGGCTGGGTTCACCCAAAATGCAAAAAATGCCGTCCATCACGTAGGCAACGGCATTTGCATTTCTAACTGGAGTGTTCCGTATGCCCAGCCGCCGGTATCTTTGTAACCGAGCGCGGGACCTGCCGAGGCTGTTGCACGCTATGTTCTGGATCGAGGCACAACTGGATCTCATCGAAATCCAGTGTTTCTTTGGCTTCAAGCGTCGAGACCAGTTCTTCTACCCGAAGCTTGTGTTCTTTAAGAGTGGCGGTTGCCCGCGTCTCGGCCTCGTTGAGCAAATTGATAATAGCTTGGTCCACTTGGGCTGCAGTTGTGTCGGAATGACTTCTGGGCTGCGCGATTGACCGCCCCAGAAACGGGTGATCTTCGCTTTGCCGCAGGTCGATGGGGCCGAGTTCTTCAGTCATCCCCCAACGCGCAACCATTGAACGCGCGATTGCAGTGGCTCTCCGGATATCGTCATCGGCACCCGAACTCACAGTCCCAAGGAACAAGCGTTCGGCGGCACGCCCTGCAAGCAATGTTACAAGTTGGTCTCGAAGGAAGGCCTCATCAAGTGTATGGCGCTCTGCCTCTGGTAAGGAATGTGTTCCGCCGAGAGCATGGCCTCGCGGTATGATTGTAACCTTGTAGAGCGGATCAGCTTCGGGCATGAAGTAAGAAACGGCGGTATGGCCAGCCTCATGTACCGCGAGACGGTGACGTTCCTCCGGTCTAATTGCCAGTGTGCGTACCGTTCCCATCATCACCTTGTCACGCGCTTCGTCGAGATCAGGGCGCGAAATCAGACTTGCATTGCGCCGCGCCGCGCCGATTGCGGCTTCGTTGAGGAGGTTTTTCAAATCTGCCCCCGAGAAACCCGGTGTCCCAGCTGCGATGTGGTCAAGATCACCGGAATCTTCCAACGGCAGTTTCCTGGCATGGATATCGAGAATCGCACGTCGCGCTTTTTTGTCAGGAAGGTTAAGCGTGACATGCCGGTCAAACCGGCCCGGCCTGAGCAGGGCCGGATCCAGCACGTCTGGCCGGTTTGTTGCGGCCAACACGACAACCGCTTCGCGTTCGGTGAACCCGTCAAGTTCGGCAAGTATCTGGTTCAGTGTCTGTTCCCGCTCATCATGGCCACCGCCAAGCCCCGTGCCGCGTGTGCGTCCAACACTGTCCAACTCATCAATAAAGATGATCGAAGGGGCCGCTTTGCGTGCTTCTTCAAACAGCTTGCGGACCCGACCTGCACCGACGCCTACGAAAATCTCTATGAATTCAGAACCTGACGTCGAAAAGAAAGGGACATCCGCCTCACCGGCAAGTGCTTTGGCCAGCAAGGTTTTTCCGGTACCGGGCGGACCGACAAGCAAAACACCATGCGGGACCTCAGCGCCCACGCGGGTAAACCTTTCCGGGTCACGCAGGAATTCGACCAATTCCGCCACCTCGCGTTTGGCCTGATCTTGGCCTGCGACATCGTCAAAGGTCAAAGTTTTCCCCGATTTCGCCGGCTTGGAAAAGCGGCCGCTGAGAAGGCTACCGGTCATGCCGCCAGGGCTACCCGGAACACCGCCCATCATTCGCCGTTGAAGCCACAAGTATATGCCAAGGATCAGGACCCAAGGCAGAATATAGGTGAAGAGCGAAATATCAGCTGGTTCAGTAGCAGTGATATCGACACCTTGGTCTTCGAGCAATTCCAGCAATTCCGGATCGCCCACAGGCGGTATGACAGCTCGCAGAACCTGCGTGCCATCTCCTCCTTCTGTTTTTGCATTTATGACAATAACATGTTCGCGCAGCTCTGCTGACTGAGCCCGGCCTTCGCGCAGAACCTGTTTCAACTCGGTGTAAGTAACCGTTGTTTCCTTTTCGCCGGGCTGAACCAGGAAGTTGGCGATCAATACAAACGCCAGAATGAAAGCGAAGCCGATGTAATTGGTCCAAACCGACCAGTTTGGCCCGTTGCGTGGACTTTTTGGGGGCTCTTGCGGCATTGGTTTTTGCTTCCGGTTTGATCAGCGCTTTGTTCAAAAGGACCAGCAGACGCAACACTTTAACGAGAAGCGCAAACTATGCAACATCGACCGGCGTGCAGGCGGCGGCTGTTCCCGATACGGCCAGCGCCCTCACCAAAAGCACCATCTTACGTTAGCAGCCAAGGTCCTAGAATTGATGTCAGGACTACTGTGATGACCAAAGCAATCAGATCCAGCGGCGCGCCCGCGCGCAGCATGCTTTGCCGCGTAACAGCGGGGTTGGCGAAGACGATGGCATTCGGTGGTGTTGCCACGGGAAGCATAAAGCCTATCGAGGCGGCCAATGCGATTGGCAGCAAAAACGTTACTGGATCAGCGCCCAGTCCTGTCGCGATTGCACCGGCAATTGGCAAAAATATTGCCGCCATTGCAGTATTGCTTGCCAGTTCTCCAAGATAAACAATAAGCCCCGCTATGGTGAGCAAAACAGCCAACTCCGGCCAGTGAGCGATCACCTGAAATCTCCCGCCCATGCTTTCCGCCAAACCGGAGCTTTGAATAATATTGGCAAGGGCCAGACCGCCGCCGAAAAGAATAAGTACGTCCCAGCGTATTGATGACCCGGTCTCCCAGTCGAGCAACCGACTACCTTTCCCATCCGAAACGACGAAAAGCGTAACAGCCGCAATCATTGCGATACCCGCGTCTGAAAACTCAAGTGTCGGCAACAGCCATTCCACCAAAGGGCGCGACAGCCATGCGGTCGCCGTCAGACCTGCGACAATTGCGACTCGGCGCTCGGCCAAACTTACTTGCATGCCCGATCGCTCATCCAAAACGTGCAGTTCACCCTTGCGCACACCCGGTGAAACCCAAGCGAGAAAGACCCATGTCACCAGCAACAGAACAAACGCGACAGGAATGCCAATCACCGCCCATTGCGCAAAACCCACGGTGACATCGTAGGTGGTGCTGACATAGGCCGCAAAAATCGCATTGGGCGGCGTGCCGATCAAGGAGCCCATCCCCCCGATCGTGGCCGAAAATGCCACGCCGAGCATCAGCGCGGTACAAAAGCCTCTGTCATCATCGTGCGCACTCACAATCGCAGCAGCAATCGGAGCCACAACCATTGCAGAGGCCGTATTGCTGATCCAAAGGCTGAGAAATGCGGTGCAGGCCATGAACGCGCCAAGAACACGACGTGGACTCGTACCTGCCCGTCGCACCAGCGCAGTCGCGAGACGGCAGTGCAAATCCGATTTTTCGATCGCCTTGGCGATAAGAAAACCGCCCAAGAACAATATGACCAGCGGATCACTGTAAGATCGAGCCACGTCGTCCAGTTCGGCAAGAGCAAGGATTGGAGCGCAAGCCAAAGGCAGTAGCGCTGTTGCAGCTAATGGCAGCGCTTCCGTGAGCCACCAAAAAGCCATGGTAACGGCTAAGCCAGACGCTCGCCAGCTTGGCTCTGACATACCAGCCGGAGCCGGTACGAGGACTGGCACCAAAAGCACGACCAAACCGGCGGCAATGGTCAACGTGTTCAGTTTCATCGCGCAAGATTAACAGCAAGTCATTCGGGTTCAGGCAATCATCTTATCGATCTGTGCGTTCTCGGCCAAACAAAGAATTCTCAACACAATCAAAATAGTGAAAGTTTTTGCAGCGGCTGCCACTTTCATTCGACGCCTCCCAAGATCTGTAGATCGGTCATGCAAAATGCTGACGGTTACAGCACCGATCGGTTGAAGCGGGATGCAGGAGTCCAAATTTTGGCTCCGCTTCGCCATGAACAGCAATATCTTTCCATCCCCATTCAAATGGTGTTGCCGTCGCGTCTCGGAAGTTCCGCGCAAAAACTGACGACACAGCTGAGCGACCCGAACAAAGCTCGTCACCACCAGTCCCGATGAGCGAGATCGCATCCCCGTCAACGAAGAGGGTCATCAACCGTTCAAGGTCCTTGGCACAGTGCGCATCAGCGTATTCCTCCAACGTGGCGAGAATTGGGTCAAGATTAGTCATTGCACCCTCCAGTTCATGTGATCCAAGGTAGTTCTACAACAAGCCGGAAACTGGTTCGTATTGGGCCCTTGAACGGAGGGGGCTGTCAGATGTTGGCAGTGTCTGGTCTGGTATGGCGGACGACTGCCATCAACCGACCAAAGCTGTTTTCTCGATCTTCTGGCGAACCGAAACGGCCTGCCCGTATTGCTGTGGATCACAAGGTTTAACAGCGCCAAGTCTTACAAATTGTCCGTAAGCTCAGGCTTCGCCACCGCGCCGATGCACGCACCCTACTGTCTCTTGACCAACGGCCGCTTTGCGACCAGAGGAAACAGAAGGTGTCGCTCCGGCGCAATAGTGCGCCTTGAGCTTAGAGCAGGCATTTCAACGAGACCCCATGGAAACCCCTGGCCCGCCTAAGCCCAAGTTCTTCTTGTATGGCCCTCGCGTGTGACCGCCTTACCGGCAAAATGAACCCCCGCTTCGGATGCACTAACGGCATTTAGGCACAGCGCGATATGTGCAATCAATGGTAGAGCTTTGTGAATGCTCTCTCATAGCGCGCTAGAATTTGCGGACGCTTAGGCTTAAGTGTCGGCGTGATTAGACCGCTTTCGAGACCCCAGGGTTCAGTTTCAATAACAATGTCGCGGATGCGGGCAAACCGTGGGATATCTTCCAAACCAATGGCTAAAAATTTGACCAGCTTCCTTCGTACTTGTTCGGACATTGGGTCAGCCACAGAAATATCCAACCCTCGGCACCAAGCTTGGAATTTCGGTACATTTACAACAACAACCGCTGAGCACCATGGCTTACCGTCACCCAAGACGCAGACCTGATCGACCAGAGGATTGGCAGCCAGAGCTGTTTCTATAGGCGTTGGGTTTACGTTTTCCCCGGTCGATAGCACGAGGATGTCCTTTATTCTCCCGTTTATGTAGACGCGTTCATCGATTATTTCGGCAGCGTCCCCCGTACGGAGCCAGTGATCTTGATCGAAAGCGTCGTTTGTGGCGTCTGGATTGTTCCAGTATCCGATCATTGCGCTTGGCGAGCGGACCAAGAGTTCTTGGCGGTCGCCTATTCTCAGTTCGCTGCCAGGTAGCGTGAACCCGACGCTGTCACAGCGACGATCCTCAATTGTCGACCCGGTAACTGCAGGTCCAGCCTCAGTAAGTCCGTACCCTTGAAGCAGAGGTATTTCCATTGCCGCAAAAAACCGGGACGTGTCTGCAGACAAGTGCGCGCCACCGCAAATCAACATCCTAATTTGGCCCCCGAAAGCTGCGTGCACACGCCTGGCGACACGTCTACCGATCAGGCCCCAATAAAGTTTCGCCATAGTAGAAGGAGGAGGTAGGTTTTTTTCAATTGCTTGACGACGGCGCCAGCCGATTGCCTCGGTCCAAGCTAGCAACTTGCGTGCGATTAGCGAACCTTCTGCTTCAGAAATCACCTTGTCATGGAACCTTTCGAAAAGTCGTGGCACCGCCAGCATCACGGTCGGATGCAAAGTTTCCATGTCTTGAGCTAGTTCTTGTATGGAACGCGTAAAAGCTACCGGGCTGTTCGCGAGCATCGGACAAATATAGCCCAAGGTTCTCTCGAATGCGTGAGCCAAAGGAAGGACAGACAGGAATAAGTCCTTGTTTGAAATCGGATTAATTTTCCCCACCGTCGCCGCGTTCCAAAGGAGTGCTTTGTGAGCTAGCATTACCCCCTTTGGAGCCCCCGTGGTGCCGGAAGTGTAAATAAGTGTCGCCAGGTCATTTGGCGAACCGAATTCCCCTGGATCTTGTTGGTGAGGTCCCTTTACTGGGTCGGGGCAGGCTATCGCTCGTCCTCTAGAAGGCTGTTCCCCGTTGAGCAGCCAAACGTGACTTAATTCGGTCAGGGACTTACGGTCAGGCCCCAACCCTTCCCAGCGATCTATACTGTCGGTCACACATAAAGCCGCACCGCTGTCGTTCAGGACGTGGCAAATATTGGCGGCACTATCCCGCGTGTAGACCGGAACGGTTACAAGCCTCTCGCTCATGGCTGCCAGATCGGTGACTATCCAGTCAACACCGTTTGGTAAGAAAATCCCGATCCGATCACCGGAACGCAAACCAGTTTGCGCAAAGGCAGCGCGTCGTTTGTCGACACGTTCCTTCACCATGCGCCAAGTCAGTGTCTGCCAGGCACCGTTCACGAACTGAATATAGGCAGGGCTGTCAGGCGTATCACTGACTCTTGCTTCAAATGCCTCTGGAATCGTTTGGCATAGCGCATCCCCTACCCCGCTGGTTGGCGACCTTTCAAGCATGGCCGATCTTCCCAGTTGGTGTTCAAAACCTCCATGATTCAAATCAATTTCATTCAACGCTGAGGGGGTTAACCTTTCGAAGTGGGTCTTGAATTGCTCGAAAATTCGAGGCTTGGAAAGAAAGGTTCGACTGATGGCAGGAACTGCTTCCTCACCCGCTGCACGAATAAAGTCTTTGACAGAACTCGTGCAAAATTCGGGACTTTACCCGAACAATCCCATCGTGAACAGTGCGACGACTGAGCCGGTGATATGGGTCGACGGCCGCGATCATCTGTTATTTTGCTCCAACAACCTACTTGGCTTATCCAACCATCCAGAAGTCAAAGCAACAGCCCAGAAAGCGCTCGAACGCTATGGGCTTGGTTCCGGCGGATCTCGACAGATGGCGGCGAACATCGATGTTCACAGAGCGCTTGAGCAGCGTATCGCCGAATTTGTCGGCCAAGAAGACGCTATCTGTTTTGCAGCAGGGTACATGGCCAACGTTGGGGTGATCCCAGCGCTAATGAAGGTAGACTTTCTTCAGTCGTTGGCTGAGACCCACCTTGGCAATCCTACCCTAGACAAGCTCGGAGAGGATGATACCGCTGGTTGGGAAGTTTTCAGTGAAGAACTGAACCACGCAAGCGTCGTAGATGGTGTACGCCTTGCAAAAGCCAAGATCAGCAAGTTCCCCCATAAAAACATAAAACGCCTCGCTGAGGCTCTTGGCGTGTCGAAAATGCCATCCAAGCTTATCGTAAGCGACGGCGTGTTCAGCATGGATGGAGACATCGCACCGATCCCGGCGATTGCCGATTTGGCACTCGAACACGATGCCATGCTGATGATCGATGATGCGCACGGGGTAGGTATGCTCGGGGCAAATGGACGGGGCAGCCTTGAACACCACGGGGTCGCTTCAACCGACGTCGACTTGCAAATGGGCACATTTACAAAGGCCTTCGGAGGCGTTGGTGGATATGTTGCTGGAGATAAGCAGGTTATCGACTTTTTGCGTATTTCCGCACGCACTTATATATTTTCAGCACCATTGCCACCCGCCATCGCAGCCGGGGTTACTGAAGCTATCGACATTGCTGAACGCGAGCCCTGGCGACGCGAAAAAGCGCTTGAAAACGCCTTCTACTTTAGGCGTGAAGTGGAATCCCTAGGATATAGAACGCTTGGCAGCGAAGCACACATTGTCCCGACCTTGATTGGCGACGAACTAAAAGCGGCAGAGGTTACCCGCCTGCTAAGACATCGCGGTATTATTGCACCGCATGCTCGTTACCCCGCTGTTGCACTCGGCCAAGCTCGCATCAGGTTCGTGATGACTTGCCAACACGAACGCGAACAGATTGACTTCCTGCTGGGCTGCCTTGCGGAAATGCGTGAGACCCTGAACCTTTAGGAGCGCGTGACGTTGGAAACCCTAAACAACAGAACCGCGCTCATCACGGGGGCGTCCTCGGGTATCGGACAGGCTTTTGCGGAAGAATACGCATCCAAAGGCGTCAATTTAGTCATCGTCGCACGTCGTAATGATCCCTTACAAAAGTTGGCGTCACAGCTGCGATCACAACATGGCATAGACGTAGTAGTTTGGACCGGAGACCTTGCCATACCTGAGACGCCTCTACGCCTGTTCGATTACCTGACGGGGCAACACATCCACGTGGATATCCTCGTGAACAATGCCGGGTTCGGGGTTCCCGGAACTCTGTGCGAAGTGGAATGGGACAGGCATCGTGAGGCCATCGAAGTTATGGGCGCAGCCCCGGTTCGGCTGTGCTATCTTTTTGCTCCGACAATGCAGGAAAGAGGGTCGGGTTGGATCATAAACGTATCCTCCCTGGCGGCATTTGTTCCACCTCACGCAGGAGGAACTCTGTACTACCCTTTAAAATCGTACCTCGCTCGGTTTTCAATCGCTTTGCGGGCAGAAATGAAAGCGAGTGGCGTACACGTCACCGCCGTTTGCCCGGGGTTCACACATACTGGGTTTCAAGCTGCAGCGGGTGGGACTGTGGAGTCTGTCGCAATCCCGAAGTGGATGTGGAGCGAGCCGAATGATGTTGCGGCCGCCGCTTTACGCGCCGTGGAAAAAAACCAACCAATCTGTATTCCGGGCCTGTTCAACAAGGCAGTGGCGTTGTTCTTCAAGGTCATACCCGGTTCTCTGGGGCGCAAGATAGTTGGCGAGTGACCGATCAGAAGACGTCGCCAGCACTCACCATTACAGGTCCGTTTCGCAACTTCGCGATCATATCCTCGCCCATTCCCACAACGTCGATCCTCAGTTTGGCGGACCCTGACATGGCATGAGATAGCAGTCCCATTTTTCCACTTTCCCGAATGCGGCGAAATACGCTGCTTCGTTCATCAAGCATTATGAGGCCAATTTTGGCTTGGTAGTGATACAAACAGGCCTCCAACAGCTTAAAGAATGCTGCTTCCTGTCCCTCTTTCACAACCAAGTTCCCCAACCTGACCACCCTGAGGTCCCGCAAGTTCAAAACGCCATTTAGTCCCGGCAAAAATGGAAGAATCCTCAGCAAAAAAGCTCCCCGGATTCCGGGTATCGAGATGATCGACCACCGCAACAGTTCCGCCTGAGCAAGCGCTACTATTGTCGCTCCTTCTCGAACAACGAAACACTCGTCCGGTTTGAATGATGAGCGGAAATCGGTTAATTCGTGGCCTTCGTAGGTCTGCTCCAAGTCAGCCAAGACCTGTTCCGCTTCCCCGGGCAGGACCAAGCCCACTTTTGGATCATTACGCGGAAAAACCCGAGTAAATAGCGCCAGAGTAATGTTTGCCTCAACTGTGTGACCAATCTGATCCGATAGGTGCAGCGAATATTCAGTTGTTTCTTCGACATAGGCAAATCCGAACCCCGGTGCCCCGACGGTCGAGGTGCAATAGTTCCGGACATGCTCAATCAGCTGTCCTGCAAGTCCCTCGTGCTGTCGATCAGGCCTAGTCGAGGCCATTACGAAGTGGAAGCCATGGCACCTTTTCCCCATCAACAATTTCAAACACTTATCCAGAACGAATACGCAAAGCTCCTGCCCGGCATCTGACAAAACAAAATAACTTGGGTCACGCAACCGAGCCAACGTTTTGGCGATATCAATAATGCGGTATTTCGTGGACCGGCTACCCCAGACTGTTTGAGCAAGCAACTCAACGGTTGCCGCTGAAGGTTCATCCGATCGCGTGATCATTCGGAGTGAGCTGGGGTCTTGCCAAATCACCTCAACCGTCATGACTTTGACCTTCGGTTGCCTGGCTCAAAATAGCCCTACGCATGTCATCGAACAAACTGGCGTCCGTCACGAGCCTGGGAACCTTATACTGGCCGCCCAAACCGGCTCGAGATTTCATCCATCTGAGGAACCCTCCCTTGGCAACGAAATTCACCTCTGGTGCAGACAGAGCGAGACCTCCTGTGCGCAATTCTGAATAGTCATCATTTTGCGCGCACAAAACTTTGTCGACTATTGCCGCGAACGATTCTGCAGCATTCGGCTGAGGTTCTCCTTCAACTTCGATGAGATAGAGGTGGCGATTGCGCTGATCTTGGCAGACGGTACCAACGCTATAGTCGATAACGGAGAGTCCCGTGTTCGATGCAGCGGCAGCTACTGCGTCCGCGATCTCGGCCTCAATCAGATGTTCACCGAAGACGGACAACCCGTTTTCCACTCGCCCGACCACCAACAAGCGTGGTGGCGAGATATTCACAAAGCGGACGATGTCCCCCACAATATATGACCATAGCCCGGCGGCCGTTGAAATTGCCAAGGCGTAATCAACTCCGGTTTCAATATTTCCAACCCAGTGCCGATCGGGGCTTTTGGAATGGATTTGTTCCGCAGGAATAAACTCGAAAAACACATTCCCGTTCAAATGCAGGCGCATACCCTCCCCGTCGCCTCTGTCGGCATAAGCAAATACACCCTCACTTGCAGAGTACATCTCTCGTGTTTCTGAATGACCTCCCTGCATCAATCCTAAAAACCGCTGCCGGTAGGGGGCGAAGTTTACACCTCCATGAACGATGAGCTCCAGGTTTGGGTACCAATCGGCTAGTTTTACACCTGAAGTGTCCCCCGCTTGGGCCAATTCGTCCAAGAAGATCAGTAACCAGTTTGGTGAACCACCCAAGAAACGCACATCTTTCCGCAGAGACAACGGAGCAAGACGGCGGATCTTTTCCTCCCAGTCTTCAATCCCAGCAATATCGGGGGGCGGCAACACGCGACCCTCAAACCAATTCGGCAAAGCACCTGCTGTGATCGCGCTGACCGAACCGACATCGACACCTGAAGCAGCAGGCTGTAAGTCAATCGGGCCGGTCAATCCAAGAGCATCACCACCCAGTAGTCGGCTGTCTGGCCTGTTTACAAAGTGATGACACAATAAATCTAGAAATCCTTGCGCTGCGGAACGCCGCATCTCGGACGTATAGGGAATATATTTAGAGCGGCCCGTTGTTGTCCCGGAGGTCATTGCGAAATACGGAATTCGCCCCGGCCAAGTTCGGTTGATGAGATCGGGGTATTTTTCCTGCCACCACTCCTTCCAGAACTCGGTGTAGTGGCGGATAGGCACTCGCTGCTGGTAGTCTCTGAGCTTGGTGATTTGGTCGAAGCCATGGGCTTGCCCGAAATTCGTGTTAGACGCGCGGCGAACAAGCCGGGTCAAAAGGCTCGACTGAACAACACAAGGGTTCTGTCGGTTCAAACTCCAAACCCTGGCCTTCGCGCATTGACGAGCCAACGGACTGAAGTCGACAATATGCCCGGATTGGCTGTTTGCGCGCTTCGGTTGCGGTTTACTCATCGTCCTAGTCACCCAGTTTGCAAGGTTAGGTTTTGAAAACGTTTACTTTACGGGTGTTTTTTGCCCGCCAAATGAAGTTGTCCTTTGTCAGATAATTTGGGTCAATTAAGGTTCGGCGTTGTTTAAGACCTCCAGCCATCTTGTATCCGATCGCGCTGTGGGGTCGGTCCTCGTTGTAGTGTCTTCTCCAAACTTCCAGCTTTTCAACCGTATCTTCAAGCTCCATGACCCAATACGCGTTCAGGCATTCGGATCGGAGTTTGCTGTTGAAGGCCTTGATGCAAGCAATGTCAGCGGTCCGAAAGTGAACTATGTTGGGGCGCGGGCGGTAACAATCATTTCGACGCGCATGCCAGGCCGGGCGAGCGGCACGCCGCCAGTGGCGCGTGCGGGCGGATGGTTCGGATCAACCCATGAATCCCAGACCGCGTTCATGCCCTGGAAATCGGCCATGTCGGACAGCCAGACCTGAACCGAGGCGATGTCGGCCTTGCTGCCGCCCAACTCGGCCATCACCGCATCGATCTTGTCCAGCACTTCGCGGGTCTGCGCGGTGATATCGCTGGTCAGGCCATTTGGCACCTGTCCGGCGAGAAAGGCGATGTCGCCTATGCACACCGCCTAGCTCATGCTCGGGCCCGGGTTCAGTCGTTGAAGGCTCATGTGGTCTTCCTTTTCGTGTCAATCGTTGTCGCCCGCCGCGCCTGCTCCGGCGCGCGAGACATCAGAAGCAGGGACGGTGATACGCATTGCAAGAGTATTGAGCGCGCCAATAGTTTCGGCGGCCACCACCATCGGTGCCATCGGCGCCGAGTCCGGCTGGCGCGTGGCGAACTCGGATCCGACCAGAAGCTCGGCGACCACTTGCAATGCCGTTGCCAGTGCTCTGATATCGCCAGCTACCCGGCCATCGGGGCTTGTCACGACCGCGCCGCCGGGCCATTCGATCCGAACCGGCTGTTGCCGTGCCCGAGCCATGTCGGACAGGAACGGCAAGAGCAGGATTGGCTGTGTGACCGGACCAATCCGCAGGCTGTCACATTGCATCAAGGGCAACGCCACATGATCGCACAGCGCCGATCCCAATGCGATGGGGCAGAGAAGGCCACCATCAGATGCTCGGAAAGCGCCAGCGTCGACCACGGGGCAGATGTCGCGCCAGGCGCGGCCTTGCGCGGCCTGCAATTGCGCAAGAAGCGCGCCCGGACCGTCCAGCCCCTGCCGTGCCAGCCATGCTGCGGCAAAGCCAGCCTCTTCTGCCTGTCCCCAGCTCATGCCCGCTCCGCGCGCAGCCTTAAAGCAAAGCTGTTCGATCTCGTTCAGAGACAGGCTGGCACTCTTGCCGGTCGGCATTGGAGAGCCCGAGCGGGTCGGGTCCATGGCTTCGGTTTGATCGTGCAGAACGGTCATGTCCAACCTCCGGGGCAGAGATCTGAGGGATAGGGCATATCCTGGAACAAGCTGATGCGAACCCATTTGTCGGATCTCGGATCAAAGCGGCTGGCACCGAAGAACGCCAGCTTGCAGCGCATCAGGTCGATTGGCAGCATATCTTCAGCGATCAAGTTGTCGCGCACTTCGCCAAACGGGTGCTTGGCGGCGATCTGCGCCCGGCGGGCCATGAACCGATGATCGGGATGCGCCAGTAGAAAGGCAGCGAGCGGTTCGTCATAGGGGCGGTCAGCAAGGGCGGCGTGTAGTTCATTGGCCAAGCGGGCGATGCAAAGCGGTTGCTCTAGCGTGGCACCATCCTCGGCGAAGCGGTTTCCGAGCCGGGGTTCCAGCTTTTCCTCCGACACATACCAGAACCGGGCGATATTTTCCGGGGCATCGAAATCGATATCCAGCGCCCAATCGTAGTGATCAGCCAGTATGCAGGTCAGGGCTCCGGTCGTCATCGCGCCGTCGAGCCGGAAGGTTGCGGACTCATCAGCAGTCATCTGTTCGGCAAGGTCGTCGATCAGCGCGCCGTGCGGTTCCAGCATCAGCGCCACCAAGGCCTCTTGCCCTTCGAGCGACAGCTCGGCCTCGGCCCGGCGCCAGAGCGCGTCCCAGGGGTATGGTGCGTCTGGCGCGGGCCAGTCGCCAAGCCAGCTAGCCAACTGGTCGAGATCCTTGCGAAGGGCCTCGAGCTTGGCGATCTGAAGCGGATGGGTTGAGGTCCATTTTGCGGCATTGACCTGCGCAGCCGTGAGCGCCGTGCGTAGCTCATCTGCTACCTGCGGTGTCGCAGATTCCTGGGCGCGCACCCGCGCCAAGGCCTCTTCACGCGCCATCATCCAGTTGTTCAGCAACACCGGGTGCCGCACGAGGAACGGCGCCATGCCGAGGCCTGTTGAATTCCCCACGCCGAGCATTCTGCGGATGGTCGGGTCTAACCGCACGGCCTTTGCGCCGCCTTGAGCCGCGGCGAGATGTTCCGCGATGTCGACAGTGAACTGCCGGGTCAGCCAAACCGAGAGCATCTCGATCTGGAACGGCGCGTTGAGTTCCGGGCGGTCGGCAATGGCCACCCGATCAGCAGCGCCGAATTTGCCCGAGCCGTAGACCGCAGTGGTGCGCATCAGGTAGCCGACGCTTTCGACCTCGGCGATGTCGGGCTGCTGTCCCTGCGCCAGATGGTCGATGACATGGGCAAACAGCCGGACCGAGCGGTTGGCGCGGCTGAGCGAAAGCTCGCGCGGAGAGATACGGCCTGCTTCCTGAAGGGGTACGTTGGCCTGAAGACGGTCAAGATCGGCCTTGGTCGGTTCACCGTCGAAAAGGGCGAAGGTCGCGTCCCAGGCCGTTGCGATGACCCGGTCCGAGCGCATCTCGTCGGGCAGGTCATGGGCAAAAGCGACGAGGCAATAGGTCCGCTCGGGGCCCTTGGCGCGATAGACGGCGCGGCCTACGCCCAACGCGTCGATCTCCCACACCGGGCGGTCGAAGACCCAGCCTTCGCGCTCGATCCGGCGCAACAGGGTGCGCAGAAAGGACAGGCGGGTGGGATGCGCGCAACCCATCCGGTCGAGGCGCATGACCTGCGACGGCGCGCGACGGAACGGTGCGGTTTCGGGGTTCAGGCAGTTATGCGCACGATCCATGATGTCCTCCTCGGGGTATTGGGTGTCGGCGCGGGCGACGTGCCCGCGCCCCTTTTTCAGCTCTTCTTGCCCAGCATCAATGTGATCCGCAGCGCATCCCAGAGCGATGGCAAGAGCACCAGCGACACCGGCACGGCCGTGACCACGATAAAGCTCTGCAACTTGCCGATCCCCCCTGATCCGGTCGAGATCAGGATAAGTGCCATGACCCCCATTGCAATCCCCCAGAAGGCACGCAGCACGGGTGACGGATTGTCGTTTGACATCGACGTGGCGATGACAAAGCTCATCGAGTCGCTGGTCGTGGCAACAAAGATCATCGTCAGAACCAGGAACAGAACAGAAAGCAGGAAACCCATCGGCAGTGCCTGCGTAGTGGCGAGCAGACCGGCAGGCAGGTTGAACCCTTCGAACGGGCCAGAAATTGCACCCGGGACAGCCTGCTCCAGCGCGATCCCCGTGCCGCCGATGATGGTGAACCAAAAGTTTGTCACGATGGGTGCTAGGACAGACAGCATCAGGATGATCGACCGGATCGACCGGCCCCGGCTAACGCGGGCAATGAAGATCGCCATGAGCGGCCCGTAGCCCAGAAACCAGCCCCAGAAGAACACTGTCCACCAGCCTAGCCAGCCCGGCGCGCTAACGATACCCGCTTCGCCGCGGTACATCGCCATGTCGAAGAAGTTCGACAGATATACGCCCATCCCGCCGGCAAAACCGTCGAAGATGAAAAAGGTGGGGCCGGCGACAAGCATGAAGGCCAGAAGCACGAAGGCAAGGATGACGTTGACCCGAGACAAGAGCTGAATGCCTTTCGAAAGGCCCGAGATCGCCGACACGGTGTAGACGCTTGCCAGCGCCAGGATCACCACCGTCTGGGTGGCAAAGGTGTCAGGAATGCCGAAAAGCGCATTCAACCCGTACGACATCTGAAGCCCGAGAAAGCCGATAGGTCCGACCGTTCCTGCGACCACCGCGATGATACAGGATGCGTCGGCGATCAGGCCGATAGGTCCGTTGAGCGCGCGGTCTCCGAACAGCGGATAGAGCAGCGTGCGTGGTGCCAGCGGCAGGCCTTTGTCATAGTGGTAGTGCATCAGCATCACCGTTGTCAGCGACCCCAGGATCGCCCAGGCAAGAAAGCCCCAGTGCAGAAAGCTTTGCGCCAAAGCGGCATAAGCTTGCGCCTTGGGGTCAGCGCTCAGGTCTCCGAACAGCGGTGGCGTGGACAGATAATGCGCGATAGGTTCACCGGCGGCCCAAAAGACACCGCCGCCCGCCAATAGCGTACACATGATCATCGAGCCCCACTGGAACATCGTGAATTCCGGTGTGGTCAGCGCGCCCATGCGGGTTTTTGCGCCAGGAAGGACGCAAAGCCCAAGGCCGATCACAAATGTGGCCAGCAGCAGTAGCTGCCAATAGAGGCCGAAATAGGTTGCGGAGAAGTTGAAACCCCAGTCGACCATGCGCGACAAAAGATCAATGTCGATCAGCGCCAGCACACAGAACAACGCGATGAACCCGCCGGTGATGGCGAAAAGTGGTTTGTCCACTCTGCCCAGGCTGGCCGGCTGGCTGCCGGTTGTCGTTCTATCCGTCAATTTGTTGTCCTCCCAGACAAAGCCCCGCCTCCCGCGGGGATGGTCATTCCGCTGCGCGAGCGCTGGTGTTTTTTACCGATCTTTTCGCGCCAAAGCTTTGTTCGAAAAATCGCAGCCAGTTGCCGCCCATGACGGCATCAGCCTCTGCGTCGTCCATCCCGGCAGTGCGCAGACCGGCCCGGATGTGCCCGAAATCCCGGTTGTCGGCGAACCAGCTAGGCATTTCAGGAAACCCCGGCACCGCTGCGCTGCCTTCTCCATAGTCAATTCGCTTGGTCCAGCGGCCCACACGCATCCATTCGACGATACTGTCCGGTTGATCCTGGCACAGGTCGGTGCCGATACCGATATTGTGGATGCCCATCAGGTCGGCAGTGCGGGCGACCATGTCGCAGTAATCCTGCAACGTGCATGCGCTGCCGTCCTTAAGGTGGTGTGGGTAGACCGAAAACCCCAGCATCCCGCCGCTCTCTGCCAGTGCCTTGAGCACTGTATCCGACTTATTGCGCAACGCCTTGTGCCAGCTCGCAGGATTGGCGTGGGTGATGGTGATCGGACGTGACGAATGTTCGATGGCCTCAAGCGTCGAGCGTTCTCCGGAATGGCTCATGTCCACGACCAGCCCGACACGGTTCATTTCAGCCACGACCTCGCGACCCATGCGGGTGAGTCCCGTGTCGTCGTCTTCGTAGCACCCCGAAGCCAGCAGCGACTGGTTGTTGTAGGTCAGTTGCATGAAGCGCAGGCCAAGTGTGTGAAGGATCTCAATCAGCCCGATATCGTCTTCCATGCAGGACGGATTCTGCGAACCGAAAAAGATCGCGGTGCGCCCGGTTTCCTGCGCAAGCCGGACATCGGCGGCGGTGCGGCCCTGAAAGATCAGGTCGGGAAACTGTTCAAACCAGCGGTTCCAATGTTCGATTTGCAGGACCGTTTCGCGAAAAGTCTCGTGGTAGGTGATGGTGACATGCACCGCATCCACCCCGCCAGCGCGCATCTGGCGGAAAATCTTCTCGGACCAGTTGGCGTATTGCAGCCCGTCAATCAGGACGCTCATGCCGGTTCTCCCGCCGCGACATAAGCGGTTTTGACCGAAGTATAGAACTCGGCGGCGTAACTGCCCTGTTCGCGCGGGCCATAAGATGATGCACCGCGCCCGCCAAAGGGGACGTGATAATCGGTGCCTGCGGTCGGTAGGTTCACCATGACGCAGCCGGCCTGCATGTTGGCGCGGAAATGGCTGGCGCGGGCAAGGCTTGTGGTCATAATCCCAGCGGTGAGGCCGAAGTCGCTGTCATTGGCGATGGCGAGCGCTTCGTCGTAGCCGTCGGCCTTGATCACGCAGGTAATCGGCGCGAACATTTCCTCACGGTTAATACGCATATCATTGGTTGTGCCCGCAAAGACGGCTGGGGCCATGTAGTACCCGTCAGTCGCACGCTCCAGCCTCCCTCCGCCTGTCAGAAGTTCAGCGCCTTCGTCCCTGCCAATCTGGATGTAATTCAGGTTCTGTTCCAGCTGTCCCTCGCTGACCACCGGGCCGAGTTGCGTGCCGTCTTCCAGCGCATGGCCGACCTTAAATGCCTCGGTAGCCTTAACGAGCCTTGCAACGAATTCGTCATGGATCGCAGCGTGCACGATCAGGCGCGAGGCGGCGGTGCATTTCTGACCCGTGGCACCGAAGGCCGCGCCGGCAGCATGCATAACGGCGAGATCGAGATCTGCATCGTCCATAATCAGCATGGGGTTTTTTGAGCCCATCTCCATCTGCACCTTGGTCATGTTTCCGATCGCCGAGGCCGCGATGCCGCGCCCAACCGGAACCGACCCGGTGAAGCTGATCGCCGCCACGTCACGGCTTTCCACCAGCCGCTGGCCGACATCGCGGCCCGGTCCTGCGACAAGATTAAAGAGACCGGCGGGAATGTCCTGTTTAGCGATAATCTCGGTCAGTGCTACGGCGCTGGCGGGCGTCAGGTTGGCAGGCTTCCAAACCACCGCGTTGCCAAAGGCCAGGGCGGGGGCGATCTTCCATGCGGGCGTCGCCACGGGAAAATTCCAGGGCGATATGATCGCAACCACGCCCACAGGTTCGCGGCGCACGTCAATCTCGACACCGGGACGGACGCTTTCGGCCAGGTCGCCGTGACCGCGCAGACATTCAGCGGCGTAATAAGTGAAGAACTGCCCGGCGCGGTAAACCTCGCCCTTTCCCTCGGCCAGCGGTTTGCCTTCTTCGCGCGACACGAGGCGTCCGATCTCATCAGCCCGCGCCATCAACTCGGTTCCGATTGCCATCAAAACGTCATGGCGTTTCTGTATGCCCGCTGCCCACCAGATCTTTTGTGCACGCTTGGCGGCGTCGAGAGCGGCGTCCAACTGATCCGCGCTGGCCTGGGCAAAAGTGCCGATCAGGTCCGATACGTCCGAAGGGTTACGGTTTTCGATCTCACCTGCGCCGTTTTGCCAACGACCATCGATATAGAGTCCGGTTTGCATGGAACATCCTCGTCTTGCCTGAGATCGGTCCTAGACGAAGTATGTGATTTCAGGCAATCTGGAAGTATTGAAGATAATTTCAGGAAAACTGAAATGGCGATCAAGCTTGAGATGCTGCGCACCTTTCGAACCGTCGCCGAGCAGGGATCGCTTGGGTCCGCGGCCGAACAGCTTGGGCGGACGCCATCCGCAGTGTCGATGACGCTGGCGCTGCTGGAGGACCATATCGGCGCGCCGCTGTTCGAGACAGACCGCAAGAACAGACTCACACCGCTGGGTCAGCTTGTCCTTCAGGAAAGTAATCGTGCAACGGAAGCATTTTCACGAAGTGTCGATGCGATTGGGCGGCACGCTATTTCCACCGCCGGCACCGTACGGCTTGCCGTCGTCCCTTCAGCGACCGTGACCTTCCTGCCCGGCATCATCGCCTCTTTTCAGCAGCAGCGCCCGGACGTGCGGCTGGAAATCAGCGATGTAGACAGCGCGACGGTTCGGCAGCGTGTCAAGCTTGATGATGCCGATATCGGGATCCTGTCCGAGCCCGTTGAGGACGCAACCGAAGACACTGTGATCTACGAAGACGATCTTGGCATAGTCTGCCGCAGGGATGGGGCCATTTCCAATGCGATGGCAGACGGCGAAGCCTGTTCGTGGCAACTGCTGCTTCGCGAGCCGTTCATCGCCAATCCGCTTTGCCATTTGGTCGCGCATGCTTGCCTTGCGCCGCTGCTGGCCACCTGCAACCTCGAAGCCCGCAACACCACCGCTCTGCTATCTTTCGTCCGGGCCGACCTTGGGGCAACGGTTTTGCCACGAAGTGCTGTGCAGCACCAACTCGACGAAGTGTCCTTCCTTCGGCCCGATGACCCGCCGACCCGTCGACAGCTTCGCAAGATCCGGGAAAAGTCACACCACCTCAGCCCGGCGGCAGAAGCATTCTGGTTGTCGCTGTAAGAAAGTGAGTCGTGCTGCGGACGGCACGAAGAGGTGTTACCATGATCGGTTGAATCGGCAAGTCAAGGCGGTAACATCAGCGCTTTTGTCAGCTGTTCACTTAGTGGCCGGATAGCAGTCCGAGTGCTCCGAGACGCCAAGGTCTGCCACGTGGCCATTTCTGCCGTTATGGCTGGCAGAGGCAAAAATTTACTTCGCTTCACAGTTCTGGCTTTCAGTTTTGGTTGCACTCCGCGGTGCGCAAGGAAAGCGGGTGAGTTCGCCGGTTACAGAACCACGCTTCGAACTTCATATGCAGATGCGGCAGACCGTCACCATGGCAGGAATAGGTAGAAAAAGGCTGCCTTTAAACTAATTCGACTTGCAAGATGTTGAGACGCAACCAAACCGCACACGCACTACGCAACAGTTTTCTTTTAACGGCAACCAGTCAAAGGGCAGACAGTGCCCTAACAGACATCGGCGTGCCTGACGTCATCGCCGCTGAGACAGTTCAGGGTGACTCGATAAGAGAGGTTTTCTGGCACATCGTAACCACCAAGGAAGCGAGATGGGAGAGAAGCCCGGAACCCGAAAGAGCCAACACGAGCTGCGGCGAGCGTTTCGTGCGAACAAAGCCTGCCAGAGCAGGCTTCGCCAACTGAGACAAAACGATCAACAAACATCTGATGGTCCAAGGACGCAAACTCATGAATGAAATGTCAATAATCTTAGCTGGAGCAGTTATCCTTGTTGTGCTGGCCACCCAGCATCACGACAGACGCGCAATGCGCCAACGCGACGCGATGCCCGTACGTGTGAAACACAACCAGCGTCGCCGATTCCATTGGTTTTAAAGGGAATCAGACCAAGACACTGGCAAACAGCGTCAAGGTCTCGCCGTACAGCATTTGTCATCGCCGCTGTAGCGGTGGTCTTGGCAGCGATCACTGTCCGCGTGAGCCCGGTTTGATAGGCAGCCACTCTGTTTTATTAGGTTTTGAACTGCTCCGAAAAACCAAGACACCTGGCTCTTCAAGTTTCAGATGAACAAACACCAGGGCGAGTCCTCAGCTTGCAGCAAGAAGGGTTCTGTGAGGGCTTTTGCCAGATCTGCCGACAGCCTTGCGGAACACCCTCTACTGGATCGCATGGTCGGTGACGCCTTAAAGGCGGAGGATATCGCTTTAGCCTTAAGTGACGTTGGCGCTGTCGTCGTAGCCCTTGGCATCCGGGAACGGCTGGGTCACGGATCGCTTCTGGGGTGCGTATACGCGGATAAGACGAGGCAAGAAGCGATAATCGTCGAAAGTAATGTCGACTGGACCATCGTACGTCCGGTGATACTTATCAATCGGCCAGCCACTGGTAAGGTACGCGTGCTTGATAACCCAGATAAATGGCGAAATGGGCTTGTCGCTCGAGCCGAGGTTGCTTCTTATCTCGTGGACGCTGTGGAGCAGGGATTGCACATTCAAAAAGATGTCGTACTTGCGCGCTGATCCTTTGATCAGACCCGCTACCACGGGTGAAATTCTGCAAGACGGCCACGCAAGGGTTCGACGGCACAGGGCTTCGGTTTACGTCACTGCAAAAACAGCTGGGAAATGACTTTATGCCACTCGACGCGAAGAGAAATAAGAGTTTGGCGTTCACGCGAGCAACGCTTGAAGAAGCCCTTCAGCCCTTCGCGCCACGGATAGGCAAACAGTACACCAAAGGGCGCAATTTTGATCGGGGCCTGGGCCAACAATGCGATGTCTCGATACTCTCGACATACCTGCGGCGGTGTCTTGTGTGCGAACAAGATGCAGTTGCGACCGCAGTGCATGGGCAAAGCGCAGGTAAGTTCGTCCAAGAAATCAATTGGCGCGATCACTTTGAGGGGTGGATGAAACGACATCCCGTCGTCTGGGATCATTACAAAAAAGGCCTGAACCGCGAGCTTGCGGTACTGGATCGGGATCATGGTCATTGCGGACGGGTGCAAGCAGCTCAGGCCGGGCAGTCAGCACCCGATTTATTCGACAGCAGGGCCGAGGAACCAATGGATACTGGCTACCTACAAACCCATGCTCACTTTTCGTTCACGTCAATCTGGATCCACTCTCTCGAACTGCCTTGGCGGTTGGGCGATACTCAATTTGCAACACCATGCAGTCTTACGGGTCGCTTTCGGGCTTTTGTGCTCAAAACTAAGCACGCCTTGGATAAAGCAAGAATAGACTTGGGCGAATGGCGCTGGGATTTTGATGGCGCGATTTTGCCTCACGCCACTGCTGCGTTCTTCAAGGACACTAAACCTATCCCCGCTTTTGTCCAAAACGCGGAGCTGACATGATTGACATCGTGATCATCGGCGCAGGCATAGCTGGGATCGCCTGCGCACGAACCCTGCAGGACGCCGGTGTGCCCGTGCGTTTGATCGACAAGAGTCGTGGGATAGGAGGACGCGTGGCAACCAGACGCGCGGACGTGGCCGATGAGCGCATTACTTTCGACCACGGCGCGCAATATCTCGATCAAGGTGAAAACGCCGCGAGGATCGCGGCACTCGCCCCTTGCAACGTAGATTTCTGGCACTTGGACAAAGGAAAGAAACGCATCATTGGTGCGCCGGAGATGGGGGCCCTGCCAAAGGCTTTGGCGCGTGGTCTGGATGTGACCCTCAACAAGCGCGTGACGGCCGTGAGGGAGCAAGCCTCCCACTGGGAGATCGCGACAGAGACACGCAAGACGACCGCTTCGCACGTGATCATCACGGTCCCGGCGCCCCAACTCGCCCCCATTCTTGGCGAAACGCATGCGGTAGTTCAGGACGCCGCCCGTGCGTTCATGCGTCCGTGCATAACCCTTATGGCAGCCTTTGATCCCAGCACACCCGCGCCCTTTGTGACACGGCGCGACGCTGATGCAGTGCTGAGTTGGATTGCACAAAACAATACCAAACCAGGCCGTTCGAAGGCGTATCAGACTTGGGTTGCGCAGGCGCACCCGGATTGGAGTGCCAAGCACATTGATTCTAACCGGGCGGAAACCAAAGCGCAGATGGTGGACCTGCTATGCGACGCACTGGATGTCGATACAGCCAAACTCCGCCACGAAGGCTTGCAGGGGTGGCGATACGGCCTGGTAGAGAAACCACTCGGTCAGCCATTTGTATCACATGGAACCCTATGGGCCGGAGGCGATTGGTGTTGCGGCTCCAAGATTCAGGATGCCTGGCGCTCGGGCACAGACATAGCGGAGGATGTCTTAAGAACCTTGGATTTGCCTGATCTTACCAGTCCAGAAGTTGCCAACTGAAGCGTGTAATTAAATGCCACTGTGGCCCTACGATAGAAGTTCCCAAGGGCTGTGACAGGCAGAAACAACCACGATCCGGATGATCGTTCCTGGCTTCGTCGCGGTTGGCTGACGTTGATGCTTCGCTCATGCAGCAGCTTCCCGGCGTTTCGACGCAACAGAGCAAACTGAACGTAAAGCATCACGGCAAGAAGAATTATCTCTCGACGTGCCTTGAATTACCTGAAGGGCGATCGTTTAGTCACGAACCGAGGCTACGAAAGCCACCTGCCCGCCTCAGTCTGATTTCTTCCGACAAGAGCACGCAGAGGACTTAGTGTTGACCCTCCATTAATGGAAAAAAGAGAATGTGCTCCCTTGTCCCAAAAGGGTCTCAATGTCCGCCAAAATAAGCTTCAAGCAATCTCTTGTCATTTCGCAGTTCATCTGCTGTGCCCGAAGTCTGCATACGGCCCGACTCGAGCACATAAATCCGGCTTGCAAGAGAAAGAGCAAAATTGGCGTTTTGTTCTGTAATTACCACCGTCAGACCGTATTCCTTGTTGAGCTTTCGCAGGACCTCGGCGATTTCGTGGCAGATTTTTGGGGCCAATCCAATTGTGGGTTCGTCAACCAATAACAGCTCGGGACTCGTCATTAGGGCGCGACCGAATGAGACCATTTGTCGTTCCCCACCTGATTGGGTCGAAGTTTCCTGCCCTTCCCTCTCTTCAAGACGCGGGAAGAGGCTGTGCACCATGCTCAGATTGCTCTGGATATCATCACGAGCCGTGAAGGCACCGACCATCAGGTTGTCACGCACCGACATGTAGGGAAACAGGTTGAAACGCTCCGGCGCATAACCCACTCCGTGCCGCACAATTTCCGAAGGTGTTCGACCGACAAGACTGTGGCCTCGAAGCCGAATGTCACCGTCGATTTTGACCAAACCCATAATGCTATCCAGTAACGTGGACTTTCCAGCACCATTCGGACCAACAACAGCTACGATCTCGCCGGGTTGTACAGTTATAGAAATGTCAGTCAGCGCTTGGGCCTTGCCATAGAAAGCAGAAAGGTTTTCGATCTCCAAATATGACATCACACGCCCCCCAAATACGAGGCTTGAACCGCCTTGTCGTTCATGACCTCACTGAACGTGCCCTCTGCGATCATGGTGCCTCTTTCAATGGCGATCGCGCGATCAATCAAAGGTTCAAGCGCAGGCAAATCATGGCTGACAATCAGAAAGGTCATCCCATCTTTGCGCATGGACTGAATGAGATCGGAAATCTGAGCGATCTCACCGGTGGTAAGGCCTGCAAACACCTCATCCAACAACATCACCTTGGGCGCCGTCGCCATGGTTCGCGCCATCTCAAGCTTGCGCAGATCGCCCATCGCCAATTCAGTTGGCATACGGCCAAGGTCCGCCTTTAGGAAACCGACACTGAGCGCAAGTTCTCTTTCACGTCTGGTATCAGGGGGTGACACGATCATTTGCCAGATGTCGTCCGGCATCAGACCTACACGAATATTCTCAGCAACACTCATCTCACCAAACGGGCGCGGAATCTGATAAGTTCTGCTGACACCGGCCCGAATACGCTGAGGCGTTGACAACGTTGAGATTTCGTCCCCAAACAGTTCAATTGTGCCACTGTTTTGCCGCAGCTCACCCATGATCTGGCTGAATACGGTGGTCTTGCCCGCTCCGTTGGGGCCGATCAACCCCAAGGACTCTCCCTCTTTCAGTGAAAACGACAGATTATTTGTCGCGACCAACCCGCCAAAACGCTTTACCAGATTTGAGACCTGCAAGGCTGTGCTCATGCCGTTCGCCCCTTGTTCAAACTTTTGAAGCCACGTCGGACAAGTTCCACAAGACCTTTCGGCTGATACATGTAAAGGAGCAGCGCAATGGCACCGTATACAAAGTAACGCTCTGCACCGGGAAGAACGGGTCTTAAGTACTCTAGCAGGAAGGTCATGAAGAAAGCGCCAATCATTGGGCCAATAATGGTTGATGTTCCACCCAAAAGCGCAGCGACAATGATCGTGAACAAGAAATTGATATCAAACAGAGCACGCGGCGCGAGTGATCCCAAGTAGTGGACGTAGAATGCTCCGCCTAGCCCGGCGATCATTGCGCTTGCCAGAAAGGCAAATGCTTTCAGACGTGTAGTGCTCAGGCCCGAACCCCGAACACTTTCCTCATTCATGCCAATAGCGGACAACGCAGTGCCAAGCCGCGTTTTCATCAGCAACCACATACTGACAGCAATCGTCAGCATCAACGTAGTGGACAGGTAATACCCGTTCGCTGCACCGCGTGTAAGCGTTTGAATTCCAGACATACCCCGCGTTCCACCGGTCAGATCCGGACGAATAACTTGAACGAGCTGATAGAGCAGCTCCATGAAGGCTAGCGTGACCAAAGCGAAATAACTGCCTCGAATACGCAAGGCTGGCAACAAAACCAAAAGGCCCGCGATCATGGTAAACAGAACTGCCACGGGTATCGAGATTTCGACCGGAACATCGAACCGCTTGGTCAGGATTGCAGTGGTGTAGGCTCCGATACCGATCAGGAACGGGTGGCCAAAGCTTACATACCCTGTTCGACCCGATAGCACATCCCAACTGATGGCAAAGATCGCCAGATAGTTCGCAAAGATCATCGTTCGCAGTGTTCCGTTCGAAACAACCTGCGGCAACAGGAGCATTCCGACGATCAAACCGCCCCAGAGTGCAAAGTGAAACCAGCGCAGCCCCATCGTTACAACTCCTCGCGGCCAAACAGACCCTGCGGGCGCGTCACCAACACGCCGATGATCAACAACATAGTGAAGACACCGCGCAATTCTGGTGCAAGTGTCGCCACGACAATGACTTCAAGGAACCCGATAATGTGGGCCACCACCAGCGTTCCCAGGATCGAGCCGATGCCACCCACGATTACCACGGCCACCGAAATGATAAGTGGTGCTACCCACATAGATGGCGATAATTGCGTATAACTTGCAAAGAAGACGCCGCCGATCGCTCCCAAAGCGCCAGAGATACCCCACGTAATCAGGTTGATGCGATCAGGATCAATTCCCGAAATCGCTGCGCCCTTAGCATCCATCGACACGGCCTGCATCGCCCGTCCGGTATGTGTGAGCCGTACAAAGGCAAACAGCCCCAATAGGATTGCCCAGCTGATAAGGGTCGCGATCAGGATGTTATAAGTAACTGATGCCCCGGCCACGTTGATCACGCCCGGGACAATCGGCAAAAGAATTTTGCTGCTGTCTCCGAATACCAGAACGATCCCTGCCTGAATAACAACCGCGAGGATCAGCGTCGAAATCTCGACCGCCACATGATCGCCTTTGAGCGTTTTGACGATCAGGCGATATTTCAAGAAACCCATCAGTACACCAAGCACGGCCGCCACGGCGACGCCCAAGAGCTTTGGCATCCCAAGCGTCTGAGAAACCCAGAAGTACATGTAACCGCCGACCATCAAATATGCGCCATAAGCGAGATTCAGAACGCGCCCGATGCTGAAGATCAGCGTAAAACCCATAGCGATAAGCGCGTAGAGGCCACTGAGCAAAAGCCCCTGAATCAATATCTGTAACATGTCGGGATTCCTGGCTGCGGGCGCGCACCTGCGCGCGCCCGGTTCGGGCTATCTGGGCGAGCGGTCTACTGTTTTACCCAGCTGGGCAGCGTGAACTCACCCGTCGCGTATTTTTCGGGATACACAACAGCCGCAGTGCCATCCTCGTACCACTGAACCACGACCATTGACGGAGCTGCATCGTCAAACGGCTCGGACAGATCAAAGCGGATATTGTGCGGATAGGTGCGGCCCGTCACGGGCTCGACCTCATCATCGCCCCAGAAGGCGTAGCGCAGCCAAAGCTGGCCATCCATCTCCAAAACCAGATCCTGTTTCTTCATCGCGTCGGCCCAGCCTTCGACATTGTCGAAGCCTCCAGCCTCTTCTGCAGCAGCCATGGCCTGCTTCAGACCGTGATAGGCGTTGAAGCCGTTGAAATGCGGCAGCAATGGGCGGCTGTCATATTTGGCTTGATAGGTGTCCACAAAAGCCTGACTGGCCGGGTCCAGCTTGAACCCCACAGACGGGATAGGTGACAGGGTCGAGATGCCGCCACCGGCTCCGCCAGTGTCTTCCCAATACTCCATACCCAATGCGGATACGTTTACGCCCGTCATCGCCATTGGCACTTGCAGTTTGACATATTGCGATGAGACAACTTGCGAATTCACAGAAGATACCTGATAGATGAAGTCCGCCCCGGTGTCTTGTGCCCGGCTGAAAATTGGTGCGAAATCAACAGTCGCGACGTCATAGGTGATGATGTCCTTGACCTCGATCCCGGCAACCGGCGCAAGCGCTTCAGTAACCAGTCCGGTGATCGCCTCACCAAAAGCCGTGTCCTCGGCCAGAATGACGACCGAGTCCCAGCCCATCTTTTCCTTAAGAACATCCGCGCCGAAGTTTATGTAAAGCGTTGCCAGCGCCTCATCTGAGGCAATATTCATGAAATAGGGCGCCATACTTTCGGGGTCTTCGACCACCATGTCGATTATGCCAATATAGGATGTCCATGTGTCCAGCGTCGGAATTCTATATTCCTGCATCCTTGGCAGCCAACCTAGGGACACATCGTCAATCGAGCCTGAGATGATGAAATCGACCTCTTCGGTCTCGGCGAGGTATTCGTATGCGCGCACCCCTTCGGTTGGGTCCTGTCCGGTATCGGCTGAAACCAAAGTTATCTGCTGGCCCATCACGCCGCCATTGGCGTTCAACTCCTCAATCGCAACCTCGGCCCCCCGCAGGGTCGATAGGCCGGTATCCGAGGAAAGCGACCCGATAAATCCAACCTTAATTTCCGCCCCGGCCGCCGAGGCCATGAGCGCGATGCATGTCCCGCTGAGTAGCGCTGTCTTCATCATCACATTAGCTCCCTGTGTCTTATTATGCCTTTCTTGTATTCTGTATACAGTACACAAGACGCTTGTCCGATCAAATCCTTTCTTTGCAACTCATGTTCAGATTCCACTGATTTCGCCGTTTTCGTCGTGAATAACCGCGTCGACATCGATTTCTACCACCAAACCGGGCTGCGTCAGGCCCGCTTGAACAGCTGTCAGGACCGGATCAATGTCACGGAAGACAGTTCCATGAACGCGGGCGAACTTTCCTGCACTGGATATGTCTGTCAGATATGCCCGGACGCGTCCAACATGGCGCATCTCGGCTCCGACAGCTTTTAAAGCCTCTTCTATACGGGAAAGGATATAGCTTGTCTGGGCTTCAACATCTCCTGGCGCGTGAATGCGCCCGCTGGGCTCGATAGCTGTGGTCCCGGCGACCCAAACGAAGGGACCGATGCGTTTTGCGCGGGAATAAGACGCGACTTCCTCGAACCGTCCGCCTGATTTCCATATGCGGCGGGTCAAAGACCCAACCTCGACCGGATAGCATCAGCCGCCTCATGCAAGGCCGCTTGTTCTTGATCTGTCAGACGCAACTCCTCAACCTCAATCAACCCGGTGGACCCGAGATGGGCGGGAACGCCAAGTACCACACCGTCAATTCCATATTCACCCTGCAACATGACGGACACCGGAACAGGGCCGGTACGTGCACCCCGGATATGGTCAATCAATTCAATCGACGCATGCGCTGGAGCGATGGTTGCGGAACCTGACTTCTTAAGGGCAACGACCTGCCCCCCGCCCGTGACTGCGTCTTGAACACAGGCGTCGATCTGATCAGAAGACAGAAACACATCCAAAGCCCGGCCTTTTATTTTGGCCCGGCTGGATATTGGCGCCATTTCGTCTCCATGACTTCCAAGAGTAAAGGCTTCAATATCAGCGGGACCAACTCCAGCGGCCACGGCAAGGGCATTTCGAAAACGGCTGCTGTCCAACGTTCCAGCCATCCCAAGGACGCGTTCGCGGGGGAACGCAGTTGCACGCAGCATTTCAAAGGTCATTTCATCAAGCGGATTAGTGACAACAATGACGATAGCATTTGGAGCGGCCGACCGGATCGCCTCGGCGGCCTGACGGATTGCGCGCGCATTCACGTCGATCAGATCTGCTCGGCTCATACCAGGGCGGCGAGCAAGGCCTGCAGTTACGACAACCACCTCGGCCCCAGTCACAAGGTCTAGCGACTCGCCCCCTACGCACCGCGCACGTGCTCCGGTAATGCCTGTGGTGTGATTAAGGTCCAAGGCGGTTGCCGCGGCCATACCAGGTACGATGTCGATCAGAGCAATCTCATCCGCGATATCCTGCATGGCCGCCAGATGCGCCACATTACCACCGACCCCCCCTGCTCCGATCAGGGCAAGCTTGCCCAGCCTGCGCGCCTTACGTTTAGTGCGAACCGGAGCAACCCATTTGGGCGAGCGGCGATATAACACCCGCTGCATTGAAATCGCCGCATCCGTGCGCTGTGGTTGCTGCCTCTCCAGCGGGCCATCGACCAGTGTAATTCCGAGACGTTCAGCGGTTTCGCGGGCCAAGGCTGTCACGATATCATCAGGTAACACCTCTAAAACGATCCGACCACGACGGCGGGCATCTTCGACCGCTTCTGTACCTATGACACGCGGATCTGCCATCAACCGGCCTGTCCATCCACCGCCTCGACGGCGCTTGTCGCGGCCTCGACGGCGGTTTTGACCGAGTTTTCCGACCCGGAGATAAACAGCCTTCCAAACCGCCCCACAGCACGCACTTCGACGATGTCGATTTCTGCTGCCTTCTCAGCCTCATTCGCGGCGATTGAGATATATGCGGCCGGTGCACATTCCACGATCCCCAAAGTCTGACCCGGAACGATCAGCGCACCCTTCCGCCATTTGTTCAATAGCTGCGCCTGATAGGGCTCTACACTGGTTATGATTTGAGTGGAGCTTATCGCTGGCTTTAGGCGGTCAGACATCGTGGCCCCGAGTTCGGACAACATCGCATCCCGCGCGGCGGACACCTCGGCATTTGACGGAGACCGCAGGATGAAAAACCCGAACTCACGCTCTACCATCTGTGTCGTAGCCTCGACCGAGGACGCCTTGAGCGCCCGGTCGATAAGCGAAAACACCCCGTTGCCTGGCGCGAACTCTCCGATCAGAACTGTATCGCCGGACAAGGGCACCGAACCCTGAACCGTCGCCCCGTTATAGGCGGCGAATTTGGGTTGCAGGTTGTCGATCTGCATCAGCGCCCGGATCGTGATCTCGCTCATGCGCCATACTCCTCGTAAATGTCGCGCCAAGGTCTGCTTTCATAGGCGACCCGTTTGATGTTGATGAGATGTAGCGCCGTGACGTTGTCGGAAGTAATCGACCCCGACCACGTGCCCGTGCCCAGCATGAAAGATGGCTCAAGATCGGTGGAATAGCCCATTCCACCCATAATGCCCGGCGTATTTACCAGAACTCGCCCAGTGGGAACTGAGGCGAAACGGGCGACGACCTCGGGGTCATCCGAATGGATAACAGAGGAATGACCCCAACCTTCAAATTTGGCGATGGATTGCGCCAGTTTAATTCCATGATCTGTGGATTTCGCTTCATAGAACGCCAAAACAGGGTTTAGTTTTTCAGCAGATAGCGGGCGTTGCCAACCAACTTCACTCTCTTCCGACACAAGACACCGGGTGCGCGGCGGAATCGCAAATCCCGCCGCATCTGCGAGCGCTTGCGGGCTTTGCCCAACCTTGTCGGGATCCATAACCCGCACGCCTTTAAAGATCACCTTGGCAAGACGGTCCGCCTCGGCCGGAGTGCAGAAATAGGCACCTTTCAGTTTAAGTTCGTGGCGCAGATCACGTGCGATTTCCGGGTCGGCCACGACAGCCTGTTCGCTGACACAGGCCGTTCCATAGTCGAAACTTTTCGATGTCACGATCATCTCGGCCACTTCGGCCAGATCGCGTGCTTTCGACTTGTGCACATAGCAAGGCACGTTACCGGCACCGACTGCGAGCGTCGGTTTGCCACTGGAATATGCGGCTTTAACCATTGCCGGGCCACCAGTGGCCATCACAACCGACGTACGGCGATGTTTCATCAACTCAGCGGTGCCCTGAATTGTCACTGAATCGAGGCATTGAATCAGGCTTTTTGGAGCCCCCATCTGCTCGGCCACGCGCGCCATGATGCGCACGGTTTCGATCCCGCACTCAACGCCGCGCGGATGCGGTGCACACACAATTGCATTACCTGCCTTTACCGCCGAGAGCACCTTGTAGATGATTGTCGACGTTGGGTTCGTCACAGGGATAAGGGCTGCAACGACACCCATAGGCTCTCCAAAGGCGGCGATCTTCGTCGCATCATCTCGCCAGAGCATCCCCAGCGTTGTCACGTCTCTGAGGTAGTCCGCGACAGAAAGAGCATTGAACAGGTTCTTGACCCGTTTGTCCGGAACATTTCCGTAACCGGTTTCCTCGACCGCCATTTGCCCCAGCCGTTCGGCTTCCGGCTCGATAGCGCGCGCCATGGCGTCAACGATTGCGTCCACCTGCACCGGGTCAGTGCCCAGAAAAGCACGATAGGCCTCAAACGCGCTATCGGCAGCGCGCCTCGCAGAGGCAATCGATTTCAGATCTGCGTCCATTACGAAGCTCCGGTGACGATGGTGTCAAAGATACGGCGTGCCTGGTCGACGTCGCCCGCTGAAATACCAATAGTTTCAAGGCGCCGCCCGGCAGCAGCTATGTCAGCGCCCAGAATGCGATCAGACACGGTAATCAGACTGCTTGTCAGAGGGCTTGGAATACCCGCAAGCTCACCGGCAGACACAAGTGGAACAAGTGAACCCAACACCCCGTCACGCATCATGGAACGAGACCTTTGCTGATCTGGGATTGGACGTGCACCTGAACCCCGTTCCGAACCGGCGAACACGGATACCCAATGCTCAGTTTCAGGTAGTTTGCGTACACCGAAGGCAGCCGCAATGCGCCGCCGCTCGTCCGCAAGCCCCCGGACTACCTCTTTCTGGTCAGGCCCAATCAGCGATGCAAAAGTCTGGTTGTCCTCTAACGGAACGCCACCCATGGGAACATTTGGACCACCTGTGCCCATTGCAGACCCACCGAGGATCAAAGCCGGTATTTCAACGGCGGCTGAAAGATCGTTGAAGCCAGATGCCAAGACGGAGTCGACTTTTTGTAAGTTGGGAAGGTACGTGGACAAGGCTTGCAAGACCTCGTCACGTCCGCGTGGCAAAGTTGCCGCAGCCATCGGAGCCGCCAGCGAAAGTGTCAGCCCAGCGCCTTCGGACCGGAACCAATACGGTAGACCCTGAACCTCAACCAGCGTGACGTCCGCCACACAGCCTCCGATCCGCAAGAGCCAGGCCGTTTCAACAGCGCCCAGCGATCGGCCCGGCGCAAGAACTAAAACCTGCCCGTCGCTAAGGTGATCCGCAAGAACCATGGCGTAGGTGCGCTGTTTATGAATCGGACCGGTCAGAAAAATCACCTGCGCTCCGCTCACTGCCGCATCCAGTTCAGCGGTCGTGCGCACCGATGGCCCGTCCCGGTCAACCTGATAAGTCCCGACCGGCCCCTCACCCCGAAGCGAGATACCAGAGGATTGCGCCAGCAGCGACAGTTCAGCGCCATAGGCGGAAAACAAGGTGACCTCAGCCCCTTCCGCAAAACACAAAGCTGCCAATAACCGCGCATCTGCACCGCCACCCAGCACTGCAATCTGGTCGAGCTTGGGCAGTTCAGGCGCGCCCCGCGTCGCGCCACGCGTCGCTGCACGTGTGAATTCTTCGAATCCGGCTGACATAGCGTCTCCTAATAGCAGGCGGATTAGGCCGCAGTGCCAGCACCAAGTCCGTCGATGATGGCTTCAAGCTCATCATGCGGGCGCGCAATCACATGTACAGATACGACTTCTCCGACTTTGTTAGCAGCCGTGGCACCCGCATCGGTTGCCGCTTTGACCGCGCCAACCTCACCCCGTACGAGGGTCGTGACCAGACCTCCGCCAGCCTTGGTCTGACCGACAATCGAAACGCTGGCCGCTTTGACCATCGCATCCGCCGCTTCGATCGCGCCGACAAGTCCGCGAGTTTCGATCATCCCCAGGGCCATTTGCCCTGCCACTGGTTTCGCCATTTTCTGTTCCTCCAAAAAAATGTTGATGTGTGCTGTGTTTGGTTCAGGTCGTAGTCACGCGATCCACCACCGCAATGATTGCCAAATCGACCGGTGCGGTGGACAAACCGGCCGCCATGCGCGCCGCCGAGCCGTTGACAACAAGAACCATGTCACCAACTCCGGCGCCGCAAGTATCGACAGCAACCCGCGCCGGATCGACCACTTTGCCTTTGCTGTCCACCAAATCCGTCACCAGCAGTTTCGTACCCACCAGTCTTGCGTCTTTGGCTGTAGCGGTGACGGTTCCGGCAACCTTGCCCAAATGCATCAGAAAGTCCTCAGGTATCGGTCCAACTCAATCGGTGTGACCTGTTGATTGAAGAACTCAAGCTCGCGCTCGGCCTGTTGCAAAACCAGCTCCCACTGCATTTCGCCCATTACGTCACGCAGCCAATCCGATCCCCTCGCCAGTTCGATAGCAGTTGGCAAATCGGTAGGAATGGGATCGCCGATCCCTTCCTCGTAACCATTGCCGGTTGTCGGCTCTGTGGGCGTCATTCCTTGCTCGATCCCATCCAGCCCCGCCGCAATTTCAGCAGCCAGAAGAAGGTAGGGGTTCGCGTCCGCACCTGCATCACGCTTTTCGACGCGCACCGCGTTGTCAGACCCTTCTATCACCCGAATACCAACCGTACGGTTGTCGTGGCCCCAACTCGTATTGATTGGGCAGAACGTATAGGGCTGGCGACGTCGATAGCCATTTACCGTACCGCTGCCGCAAATTGCCGTTTCGCACATGCGCTGTTGCAGCCCGGCGATGAATGATCTGCCTACGCCATTGATCTTGCCGTTGTCAGCAAAGACATTCTTACCGTCTTTCCACAGTGAATAATGAGTGTGAAATCCATTGCCTGACTGTTCAAAGAACGGCTTAGGCATAAAGGTCGCCAGATACCCATGGGCGATCCCCAACTGGCGGATCAAAGACTTAAACAGGACAACTCGGTCGGCAGCTTGCAGAGCTTCCCCGTACCGGATATTCACCTCAACCTGGCCCGCGGCGTACTCAGGGTTCGATTGCTCAATGGGAATACCGCATTCATTGATCTGTTGACGGATTGGCCCGACAATGTGCTCCATCCGCGCTGCGCGACCAAGGCCGTAAACCTGAATTCCACTGTCACGAGGCTTCCCGGTTTCCGGATCCAGAAGATAGAACTCAAGCTCAGTGCCGACATTGACCTCGAACCCCATCTCGCGTGCCCGCTCAACCTGACGCACCAATGCTTGCCTTGGATCGATGGGAACCGGCTTATGGTCCATACCCTCTGCGCGCCCGAAACAAACAGCAACTCCCGGTTCCCACGGCACAGCAACGGGCTGGGTCATAGGGAAGACGTGCATATCGGGGTAACCGTTGTCGAAATTGACGTAAGGCGTATCCCAGACGTCGCATGTCATGTCGATTGCCATCAAAGCAATCGACAACGCATTGCCGCTTTCGCAGACGTGGTCCCAGTGGCTGGCCGGAATGCGCTTCCCGCGCATGATGCCGTTCAGGTCACCCACACCAAGAATGACGGTGTGCGTGCCCTTGGGCAAATCAAATCCCGAACTCATTGGTGCGCTCTCCCTGTTTTTTGGCTTTATAATTGCTGTATTCTGTATACAGTATTCACAAAGCCAATCGATAAACAAGGAAAATCTGCATCATGTCCAAGAGCTCGGTCATCGTTGTCGGAGGCGGCATCGTCGGCGTCATGACGGCGCTTACACTGCAACGACGCGGCGAGGCGGTGACTTTAATCGACCGCTGGGAGCCGGGACATTCCCGTGCGTCTTCAACGGATTACAACCGTGTAATCCGCGCGATTTCCGGGCGGGACGAATTTTATACGAGGTGGGCGCGCGAAAGCCGCCTGCGCTGGCTGGAATTGCAGGCCGAGAGCGGCCAGAACCTGATGTATGAGTGCGGTGCACTGATTCTGGCGACCGGTGGTCATTGTGATTGGGAAAACGCCACGACCGAGACCTTCGATCGTGTTGGCGTGCCCTACTACAAGTTCGGGCAGCAGGATATCGAAAGTCGGTTCCCTCAATTTCGCGTGCCTGACATCGAATACGCCCTGTTCGAGCCCGAAGCCGGAATGCTGATGGCACATCGCTGCGTCCTGACCGCGTTGGAGCTGTTTCGGCGTGCAGGCGGGATTGTGCAGCGCGGTCGCGTAACCACCGATGGATCAGAGCGCCCGATGCTGGATGGAAAACCGCTTGAGGCGGACCTTATCGTTGTTTCGACAGGCCCTTGGATGGCGGACATGTTCCCCAGAACGATCAAGCCGATATCGACGGTGGTTGGTGTAAACGTTCTGTACACCTCGACGCCCGAAGGATCCGAAGATTTCGACATGAGCCGGATGCCCTGTTGGATCGATCATGGCCAGGGTTCGTTTGGTCTACCCTCGTCCGAAGGTTCAGGCGTAAAAGCGGCTGTGGTCATTCCGGACAAAATCGATTTGGATAACGACGAACGGCTGATCCGTCAGGAAACGTTGGGCCGCACTCGGAGTTATATCCGACACCGGCTCCCGGGCCTTGAGGGTCAAAGAGTTGTGGATTCAAAATTCAACCAGATCATCCTGACACCAGACACGCATTTCATTGTAGACTGGCACCCCGAGCACGAAAACGTGTTGTTTGCTGGCGGCTGTTCAGGGCATCTGTTCAAGCACGCACCGGTCTTTGCCGAGTTTGCTGCAGGGGTTGGAATGAATGACTTCGGAACGGCTGATCGCTTCAAGATCACCGGTCGCAGAAAGCTAAGTGCAAAAGAAAGCCCAAGTGGGCGTTAAACTTCTGAAAGCGCCGCATACAGCCCCGAGTTCGGGCATTTCTCTTGCGGCAGGCGGTCACCTGATCTGATTGCGTCGCGGCAGGTCTTTGCCTGACGGCAATGCCCACACTTTTCCGCCAACTCCAGGCTAAGCTCGGGATGTGCGTCAAGATCGTCTTCTGTCAGACCAAATTGACGGGCCATTGACAGAATGCGCTCCCGTGCATTTGGCACACCAGACCGAAGCATGATAAAATCTGCTTTGGAAAGGCCAAGATCCGATAACTCTAGGTCGCTGATACGCCGTTCACGCGGAACCCCGAAAATACGCGCCATCCGCTCAATGAAGCCCTTGTACTCTGTCATCCCGAGCCCTCTCGATTTACTTCGTATACAGTATACACGAAAACGATCAGGTGAACTTGATCAGGATCAAGAGCCTTTTTTCGAAAGCTTATCACTCCGGGACGTAGGTACCGCGAAACAATTCCACCGCCTGAAACGCTGCAAGATCGTCTGAGACCTTTGCAGAGCTGACCGACGACATCCCTGCATCCGCTTCAGCTGGTGACAACAATTCCCCTCGCCCCCTAGTGAACAAATCACGCAAATGATCCTCCCTGTATTCGGGATGAAACTGAACTGAGCGCGCGGGAAAGTCGTAATCCAAAGCGCCCACGGGGCAGTGGCTTGCTGAACCCGCCACCCGGGCCGAACTGGGAACCCGTGTCACCTGATCCTGATGCCAGACAAAAGCGTCAACGTTGTCACCGCCAAAGTTGAAGTGTCGGGCGCCAACGACTTTGCCCACCTCGGCCTTCTCGGCCCGCCCGCCATAGACGTCAGCCATTATTTGGTGCCCGAAACAAATTCCAAATACCGCTTTGCGAGTCTCTCGACAGCGTTCAAGGAACGTACGCAGCGGCTGCATCCATTGCGTGACGTCATAAACGCCAAACTCTGATCCGCCGACAATAATACCGTCGAAATCATTGTCGTTGGGGAGCGGTTCTCCATCAACGACTCCTACCACATCAAAAACAGCCTCCGGCAGATGCGGCGCGATCCACGCTTGAATCTGCTGCGCGGTTCGCGGCATTCCGTCCAGCAGTGGCAGCGGGTGGCTGGTCAGTTCAAGAACTGTAATCCTCACCAGTCGAAGGCCCTATCAATTCCGGCCATTTTCACGCCTGTGAAGGCCGACGCTTGAAAGCTAAGGGCGCGCAGGTCTTCGGTTTCCAGGTTGTGAACAGACGACTTGCCACAGGCCTTAGCCAGCGCCGTAATCTCCATCGTCATGGCAGTCAAATAGCGCGCAATTCGCTCTGCCCCTGCACGCGGGTTCATCCGTGATTCCAGCTCCTCATCCTGGGTCGCAATGCCAACCGGGCAACGACCTGTGTGGCAATGATGGCAGGCGCCGGGGGATGTTCCCAAGGCCGCGTAATCCTCCAAGTACCGCGGGCTGTTGCACCCCAGAGCAACCATGGCCGCGTTGCCGATCATGACTGCATCGGCGCCAAGTGCCAGGCATTTCGCAGCATCTACACCAGATCGAATGCCACCGGCAGCCACAAGGGAAACCTTTCCGGTCATGCCACATTCATCCAATGCTTCGCGCGCTGCACGAATGGCGCTCATCGTTGGGATACCGGTATGGTTCAACAATAGTTCCGGAGACGCTCCTGTGCCGCCCTCAGCACCATCGACGACCACGACATCCGCGCCGGCTTTGGCTGCAACCGCCACGTCAAATCGGGGCCGTGTCGCACCCATTTTGATAAAGATCGGCACCTGATAATTGGTGGCAATGCGCAATTCCTCAATCTTGACCGAAAGATCGTCAGCCCCGAGGAAATCGGGATGGCGGATCGTCGAACGCTGATCGACGCCTTCCGGCAAAGTCCGCATCTGGCTGACCCGCGGGCTGACCTTCATGCCCAGCAGTAGCCCTCCGGTACCTGGCTTCGCCCCCTGCCCTACAACAAGTTCCAGCGCATCAGCGCGGCGCAAGTGATCAAGATCCACGCCATACCGGGCGGGTGACATCTGATAGAGCAGGCGTTGAGAGGCTTCGCGCTCTTCCTCTAACATGCCACCCTCACCCGTGCAGGTCATGGTGCCCACCTTGGAAGCACCATAGCCCAGCGACGCCTTCGCCGACGCTGACAAGGCGCCAAAGGACATCGAGGCGATATAAATCGGGATTTTCAGTTCCAGCGGACGTTCAACCAATCCGCGCCCACCGCCTAGAACGGTCGTCGTGTCACAGCTCTCGCGATACCCTTCCAGTGGAAGACGCGTCATTGTGGCGGGCACGAATGTCAGGTCATCAAATGTCGGCAATTGCTTATTGAACGTATTGTACCCGCGCACCTGATAGCGCCCGAGCTGCGCCAGAGCGTGAACTTCCGAGATCGCTTCGGGCGTCCAGCGGGTCGAGCCTCCCTCATCATAAGAGGATGGAACACCGGCCGGGCGGCCATCAACCGCACCGGCATCCCGGAATCTGATCTCCTCTTCCGATGCGACGTCGAACGGATATTCGTAAGGTTTACTCAGATCATGAGCCATGCGCTTGCGTCCCTGCTTTCAAAATACCAAAGACGCTGGCCCGAAACCATTTTGCGCCAATTTCGCGAACTGTCGACCAACCCAAGCGGTTCGAGGATCGCATCTACCTCGGCCACTTCTTCGGCAGTCGGTTCGATCACGTCGACATCCACGCCCAGACTGTCAACTTCTCCGGCAACCCAGACCTCACCTTCCCAAAGTGCGTCAGCACAGGATTCCCCTGCCCCACCAAGCGCTATAATCCGACCGGAATGGGCCATGAAGCCGGACTGATATCCGATCTTGCCCTCGACAACGATGTTTCCACCCTTCATCGCAACGCCGACCCTTGGCCCGGCATCACCTTTGACGTGGATCGTGCCACCGATCATGGCGGCCCCGCAGGACATGCCAGCATAACCACCCACGGTTATATGCCCCTTGGCCATACCCTCACCAACAGCCCAGCCACAGTTGCGTTCGATTGAAATGTTCGCACCAGTATTGAGACCGCCGCAGTAATAGCCGACGGACCCTTCGAATGTTATATCCACGTTGTCTGGAAGACCCACCCCAAGGTTATGGCGCGACAGCGTGTTTACGACACGGATTGGCCGACCAGTGGCACACGCATCCATAATGTCCCGGTTCACCTCGCGGATATGTCGCTTGCCGACTTCGATGACGATCTCGTCCATCCTTTCTGCCACCTCGCTCATGCCGCCATGCTCCGGTTTCCAACACCCCAGATGCCCGTTAATGATGGTCCGTCATAGTTGATTACATCGCATTCTTCGGTCATCACGCGCCGGACCGCTTGTTCCTCGGTCGCTGCGGCCAGATCACCATTGCGATTGACAACGACCAGAGGCTTCATGGCAAATCGGTCTTTGGCAAAACCGATACCGTTTTGTGTCGCGATCATGTAGGTGAATACGCCGTCGATCGAGGTGATAGATTTTTTGAGCGCCTGCTCCATCGTCAACCCCGCCTTCATCTGGTCACTGACCCACACGGCAATCAACTCACTGTCATTTTCGGTCAGGAACCGATAGCCCATCCTGGTCAGCCTATCGCGCCAGGTGAAGTAGTCGGTGATCTGCCCGTTGTGAACAATAGCGACATCCGAAAACGGACGCGCCCAGAACGGGTGTGATGCGTTGGGCAGAACTGAGCTTTCTGTGGCCAGCCGTGCATGCCCCAGCCCGTGCGTTCCGATTAAATCGCGCACACCGTGCTTTTCGGCCACGGCCTCAGCGCCACCGATATCCTTGATGATCTCAAGGCTGCGACCACAAGATTGTATTTCAATTCGATCCGTCAGTTCATCAGCATCTGCGACCCACGCTTTCAAATTTGCTGGATCCGAAATCTCCATCCGAAAGCAGTAATGAGGGTTATCATCCGCGACGATTGCCGGATCGGATAGAAAACTGCTTCCGTGCTCACGCAGTGTGGCCTCAAACTTGATCAGATCCGCATCTTGTTGGGATTTGTCAAAGCCCATTCCTCGCAATACATACCCGGTTTCCCGCGGCAAGCCATAAACAGCAAACCCAGTGCTGTCGGCACCTCGATGTTCCTGCGCGTCCATCAGGTCAACTAGGTCCGCCCCAACCTTACCGGGCGCGGCCAGTATTCTGCCAGCAATTCCACACATAAAGGACTCCCTGTTCATTCATGCTTGTATACTGTATACAGTACACGGACAATAGCAACCCTATTCGCCTTGGCACCCGCTGCATTTTTGAATACAGAATTCAGAAAGAACAGAAAGAGAGGCTTCGAGTGGCTCTAAAGCAGATCAAAACACAACGTAGGCGCCTTGCGGACGAGGTCTATGACCAGTTGGTCGAAGCCATCATGAGTCGCGAGATCACCGGCGAGGATCGGCTCGTGCAGGAGAAACTTGCGGCCGAGTTGAACATCAGCCGGACACCGGTACGCGAGGCGCTCATGCGGTTGGAAACCGAAGGCGTGTTGGAAGTTGCCGCAAGTGGCGGATTTCGACTGGCTCGCATGGATCAGACCGAAGTTCGGCAATTGTATCAGGCACGTGCTGCGATCGAAGGCCAAGCTGCTCGAATTCTTGCTGTTCACGCAGAACCGGAAGTCCTTGATCGACTGCGCGACTTAATTCGTCGCGAAGAAGATCTAATCCAACCAACAACCCGCGACTATTTCATCGCTAATCGCCGCATCCACCGCGCGTTCATGGTCGAAGCGGGCAACAAATTTCTTATCGACATGTTCGATATGATCTGGGGCAAAGCAATGGCGTTCCATCTGTTTTCAGCTATTGAAAATGTGGATATCTCCAAGTCCCTCGGAAACCATCTTGCACTCGTTGATGCAATTGCGACCGGTGATGTAACCGAAGCTCTTGAGACGTTCACCAGTCACATTCAAGAGGGTTTCGACCTGCAGATCGAAGGTCTGAAGGAGATGGCTGATTGACAGGTGGTGCCAGACCAATTCGAACTCGTCTACGTATGGACAGTATGGCTGCCCATTTTTCCGCACCCAGACCGCGTATTCAGCAAAAGCAGCGGCGCGGTTCAGCTTGGACTCTGATCTGGAGTAGAGACTGCGTTCCGAATTGAAGAGGTTGTAGGTTGAGGCGTGGACAGATGCGAATTTCTGTTAACTTCGCATTCGCCGGAAGCAGGAGATGAGAGTATTCGGCGCGATTGTTTCACCAACGGGTACTGTCAGACAAATTCGAACCAGTCTCAGCTAGGCCAGTATAGCTGCCCTTTATGCCGCACCGAGTTCTCTGAACGCAACCCGATATGACGCGAAGCGATCCGTGACAACTTCATCCGCAGCCCGGTGTCGCTTCATCAGTTTCTTGAGGAATTTCAATGCCGCCTTCTTGTTTCGACGCTTGGTAACAACGGCTTCGAGCACCTCGCCCTCGTGATCAACGGCGCGCCACAGGTAGTGCCGCTTGCCGTTCACCTTTACGAAGACCTCATCCACATGCCACTTCGATTTTGAGTATGCCCGCAATTTCTGGACCCGCTTCCACCGGATCTCCGATGCGAACATTGGACCAAAACGGTTCCAACGGCACCGAACGGCTTCATGACTTACTTCAACCCCTCACTCATGCAGCAGATCTTCCACATTTCGAAGTGAAAGAGGAAACCGAACGTATAGCATCACTGCCAGACGAATGACCTCAGGACTGCTTATAAAGTACTTGAAAGGCAATCTTCTATTCATGTGCCGAAGCGACGAAAGGCCCCTGCCCGCCTCAACCCAAGTTCTTCTGACAAAACCCAGCAGATAACCTTGCGGCAAGTCGATGTGGCACCGATCATCGTCCGAGAGAATTGGCTTAGGGACAGCTAAACGCCACACGCGGTCCTCCGAGTCCTTCCTTAGGATGTCCGCGACCTCGGCATTCTACCCGTTTGTCCAGACCGCAGCATTGGTCAGAGTGGGCTCGACGCAGACTTTCAGCGAGTTCCGCACTATGTCTGTTTCCCGGGACGAAGCAGTCACACAACAATGATCGAAATGAGTTTAACCGCACTTCGCACAATTTGAACGCGAAGGGCGGGGGAAAGTTAGGGCTATTCCATACCTAGGGCTTCGCCACAAGCTTGCCGCTTGCGCCAAGTGTCGCCCATCCCTTGCTGCATTGCTGGCGGAAGCAGATCGACGGGAACAATCAAGTCACGATCCCCTGTCGGCCAATCGGTCAGGAGTTCGGGTTTGAACCCTTTAGGACAGTAACCCGTCCGCGATCTCGCACGCCTTGCGCCGCAGTCATGAGAAATATTGTGACATTTCAGCGCCCAATGCCTCAGGGAACCGTGTGCAATTCCAGACGGGAAAAACTATTGTAGCCGAAACGGAAACCGCCGGCCTGCGAAATACCTGATCCGCCTGGCTTCAATGGTCTTTTCTGCGTCGCAATATACAATTCCCGACGCACGGGTTGTTCAAGTAAAGCGAGAGCCTTTTTATCATGTCCACGAAAGACCCGCTCCATACAGCATCTAACCGTGACGCTCGCCGCCACCCCGTGGCGTCCGTTGCAGTTTTGGTGCCGTGTTACAATGAGGAAAAATCAATCGAACACGTCGTACGCGGCTTTCGGGATAGCCTGCCCGATGCCCGGATTTACGTATGTGATAACAACTCCACCGATCGCACCATAGAAGTCGCAGAAGAGGCGGGCGCCATCGTATGCACTGAGCCACAGCAAGGTAAGGGCAACGTGGTACGCCGCATGTTCGCAGACATTGACGCAGACATCTATGTTCTGGTCGATGGCGATAACACGTACGAGGCAGCCGCTGCACCTCGACTGATCTCAACCTTGGTTGACGGCACGCTTGACATGGTCACCGGATGCCGCGTGACAAAAATCCGAGAGGCTTACCGACCAGGCCACGTGTTGGGCAATAGGGTTCTTACCGGTCTGGTCACATCCGTTTTTGGTCGGCGGACACGCGATATGTTGTCGGGCTATCGCGTTTTCTCAAGACGCTTCGTGAAGAGCTTTCCGGCATTATCGCGCGGATTTGAAATCGAAACGGAACTGACCGTTCACGCACTTGAATTGCGCATGCCCATCGCCGATGTCGATACAGCCTATGTTGACCGGCTACCGGGATCTAATAGCAAGCTGTCGACTTTCCGTGACGGCTTCCGCATTTTGAGAATGATCGTAAGCCTCATCAAAGAGGAGCGCCCGACTGCTTTTTTTGCTGGGCTCGGCGGGCTGCTCGCGGTACTGGCGGTTGTTTTAGGTTGGCCTGTGGTGGCCGAGTTCGTGGCAACGGGGCTTGTGCCGAGATTGCCCACTGCGGTGCTCGCAGCTTCAATCATGGTGATTGCCGTCCTCTCCACGATGGCGGGCCTCATTCTGGGGACGGTGACCTTGGGGCGACGCGAGATGAAGCGGCTGTACTACCTGCAGACACCACCGGTCCGGAGCCGCTAGGTGCCAGCGCCACACTCTTTGACACGGATTGCCCGTTTTGCAGTCGTGGGTGTCATGGGTTTTATGGTCGACGGGGCCTTGTTGCACAATTCGGTTGAGGGATTCACTGCGTGAATCCAGTAAGATAGCTGGATGGCATGAACAGATGGGCCCCTACGAAGTACAAGACCAAGAACTGGTCGGCTTACAATGAAGCGTTGATGCGGTGCGGATCTTTTTCGAACTGGTTTGATCCGGAGATGACATGGCGACCACCACCGACCGGCAAGCGTGGTCGACAACCGAGCTTCAGCGACGCGGCGATCCAAACCAAACTGACCATGAAGGTGCTGTTTGGCATGCCATTGCGGCAAACGGCAGGGTTCGTGCAAAGCTGGCTGAAGCTTGTCGGCTTGGACTGGACGGTGCCGGACTTCAGTACCCGGTGCCCGTCACAGTGACCGTAGGTTAAATCCGTCCGGGGAAAGGGGAACTCCGGCCCTCAGCAGATCTGTGCAACAAGGCCACAGCGAATGGTGGATTTGAGCCCAGCGGCGTACGGTATGATCGGTCACCCTTTTTTTTGCGAAATAACGCGAAGCTACGGTCAGGAGACCAAAGCAGTTTAGTTAGCGTGGTGCGATGTGGCTATCGAATAAACATCCATGGCCTCGGAAAAACCTGTGAACTCTACGCCTTGAATCAATCTCGAATCCAGCGTTGCACCAAGGCCATTCTTCGTGGTCTCATCAATCAATAGCTCGCAGCCAATCGCCTTTGTGTGCGCCTCAAGCCGTGCTGCGAGGTTCACCGTTCTGCCGATGCAGGTATAGCTCGCGCGCGCCTCGGTCCCGGCATAGCCAGCGACGACTTCACCAGTCGCAATACCAGCCCCAATCCGGATGGCGGGCGCGCCGGCCGCGATACGTTCGGAGTTAAAATCCGCCATCATCGCAAACATGTCTTGCGCGGCAGAAACCGCAGAGACCGCCGTATTTTCAAGCGCTTGCGGTGCCCCGAACACCGCCATAAGCCCGTCCCCGATCATGAGCGTTACGATCCCGCCATGGTTTGCGATCGCGTCGAACATCAGCGTATAATAGGCGTTTAGAAGCTCAATGCTCTCCTCGGGAGTCTGCGCCTCGCTTAAGGCCGTGAAGCCACGGATATCGCAAAAGAGGATGGAAGCCTCGACGCGCCGCCCGCCAATCGAAAAGCCCTGTTCGGCGAGGTCCTGTGCCACCTCACGCGTCGCGAAGCGTTGCAGCAGCCGTCTTTGCTCGTCGCGTAGCCGTTTTTTCTCCAGACAGGAATTGATCCGGGCCTTGAGCAAGATCTTGTTCACCGGTTTGGGTAAATAGTCTTCTGCACCGAGTTCGATGCAGCGCACTATGTTTTCCAATCCCTCGACGGACGAGGTCACGATTACCGGCAGGTCGCGCAGCGCCAGATCGGCCTTGAGCGCTTCGAGAACCTCGAATCCGTCCATCTCCGGCATCTCGATATCGAGAAGAAGCAGATCGAACGCCTCTTTGTTGAGACGCGCCATCGCCAGCCGTCCGTTTTCCGCAATCTCGGCGTGGTGGCCGAGCATCTCGACGCTTCGGGACAGTAGAAGCCGATTGACCTTGTTATCATCGACGATCAGAAGTCGTTGCCCAGTCTCAGCCATCACGCCACTCGATCAGGGCGGCGCTGGCTTCGGCGTAGCGGTCCTCCAGCGCTTCGATCTGGGGCCCATTGTCGGAGCTGAGACCGCCCAGTTCCAGCTGCCTGGCCTGTTTCGCGAGATCAGTCGCCCCGAACACATTTGCGTTCGATTTCAGCGAGTGCGCGCCGCGCCGGAACTTGTCGGCATCGCCGACGACCATCGCCGTCTTCATCTCTTTGATCAACCCGGGCGCTTCTTCGAGAAACGTGTTCACGAGGTCTTCGACGAAGCCCTCACCCATCGTGTCCTGCAACGTGTCAAAGATGTCGGCATCTAGTGGCAGATCGGCCATGGTCATTTCTTCTTTCTCTGCGGAACCTGTTTGAGCGCCTCGACAAGGCGCTCGACGCGAATGGGTTTGGCAATGTAGTCATCCATCCCGGCGGCCAGACACATTTCCCGGTCGCCCTGCATGGCGTTGGCGGTCATCGCAACAATCCGGGGGCGGTCATCAAAAGACGCGGCGTTGATGCGGCGCGAAGCTTCGAGCCCGTCCATCTCAGGCATCTGCACGTCCATCAAAACTACGTCATAGGTCTGCCGGACGAGACTTTCGAGCGCTTCGACCCCGTTGCTGGCCACATCGCAGCGATAGCCCATTTGTTCCAGGAGACGTGTCGCCAACTTTTGATTCACAAGATTGTCCTCAGCGAGCAGTATGCGCAGCGGATGCTGTTCTCCCAGTTTTGGCTCGGTGCTTTTCTTGGCCGATGAGACCCGGCGCCGCGGCTTGCGGCGCGTCTTGGGCGCAAAGATGCTGATGAGCGTATCGAACAGGTGCGATTGCTTGAGGGGCTTGGAGAGGAACGCGGTAAAAAGCCCTTCCTCGGATTTCACGTCCCGCACACCCAGCGAACTGAACAGAACAAGCGGCAGGTCCGGGCGCACCTTGCGGATCGCTGTGGCCAGCGCAATCCCGTCCATGTCGGGCATGTGCATATCGAGAATGGCAAGGTCGAACGGCTCGCCGCGCTCAACCGCTTTCAAGCCAGCTGCGGGCGTGTCGAAGGCCACGGTGTGCGTACCCCATTTCTCGGTTTGCAGCGACAGAATCTTGAGATTGGTCTCGTTGTCATCGACCAGCAACAGGCGCTTGCCGACAAGCTCGTTTTGCGGGCCGGTGAGGCTGCGCATTTCGGTTTTCGGCAGTGTCGCAGGCTTTGCCAGCACCGAGAAGCGGAAGGTCGATCCTTTCCCTACCCCTTCGCTTTCGGCGGCCATCGTCCCACCCATCAATTCCGCCAAACGTTTCGAGATCGCAAGGCCGAGCCCGGTGCCACCGTATTTGCGGGTGGTGGAGCTGTCGGCCTGACTGAAGGATTGGAACAAACGGGCCATGCCCTGCTCGGTGAGACCGATCCCGGTGTCGCGAACGGAAAACTCGACCGAGACGTACCCGTCCTCTTGCGGCGTGGCCGTCACAGAGAGCACTACCTCGCCAGAATCGGTAAACTTCACGGCGTTCGAGATCAGATTGAGCAGAATCTGCCGCAGCTTGGTGAGGTCGGTACTGATCGCGGCAGGCACGGCATCGTCCATCAGGTAGGCGATATCGAGCTGCTTTTTCGCCGCGCGACCAGCCATCAACTCAAGCGCACTTTCGATGCACTCCCGCAGATCAAACGGGTGCGTTTCGACCTCCATCTGCCCGGCTTCGATCTTCGAGAAGTCGAGGATTTCGTTGATGATGCCCAAGAGCGCGTCGCCACTATCCCGGATCGTCCGCGCGTAGTCCTTTTGCTCGTTGTTCAGCGGGGTGTCCATCAAAAGCCCGCTCATACCGATCACTGCATTCATCGGCGTGCGGATTTCGTGGCTCATGGTAGCAAGGAAGGCGCTTTTGGCCTCGTTGGCCTGCTCGGCTTCCTCCCGCGCCTCCTGCGCTTCGCGGAACAGGCGCACGTTCTCGATTGCAATGGCGGCTTGATCGGCAAAAGCTTCGAGCTGGTCGAAATCGGACGTGCTGGGCATGACCCCGTCCGCCCAGGCCACGACCAAAACACCCCAGAGCCCCCCGCCGGTGCGGACCGGAACGCCGATGATATGCCGGTAGCCGTGAAGCCGAGCGGTTTCATGGTCAAAATAGAGCGCGGGGTCTTGCGCATCGACGATGTGATGCCGCTGGCCGGTCGTGATGACCTCTCCGACGATGGAGTTCTCGCTTGGCGGCGCTGGGTAACGGCGTAGGTATACCCGCATGAAGTCCTCGGAAAATCCGCTGGCGGAGCGATGATGAACAAGCCCGTCTTCATAGCGCCAGAGCATGCAGAACTTGGCGTTGCACACATCGGTTGCGCTTTCGGTGATGCGATCGAAGACGGGCTGCAAATCGTCCGGTGACTGGCTGATCACACGCAGAATTTCGGCGCTTGCTGTTTGCCGGGCGAGTGAAGACTGCGTTTCGTTGAATAGCCGCACATTCTCGATCGCAATCACCGCCTGATCGCAGAAGCTTTGTGCAAGCTCAATCTCGTCGTCAGTAAAGGCCTGGGCCGCTTTGGTCCGTGTGAAAATTAAAACCCCCACCGCCTCGCCTTCGCGCAAGAGCGGTAGATAGAGCGCAGTCTTGAGACCAAATTTTTCCCATGTTTCCGGCTCGTGACCGATCAGATCGACCTGTGAGCCATCGGGGATGTGCAGATACTCTTTTGTAAGCATGACACGCGAAGGGTAGTTCCGATCCGGCTTGATGGGGATCGCGCGTTTGACCAGATCGTCTGCGGGACCTGAGGGCCGCGCCCCGGCTGCGGGCCGGACGAAATCTCCCTCGCGCTGCAGGATAACTGCCCCATCGCACCCCATAAGCCGCACCCCCGACCGCACGATGGCCTCAAACACCGGCGTCGTGTCGTCCGGTGACTGGCTGATGACCTTAAGAATATCGGCACTGGCGATCTGCCGCGCGAGCGCGGTTTGCGTCTCGCTGAAGAGTCGAACGTTTTCGAGGGCAATCACCGCCTGGTCGCTAAAGGACCGGGCCATTGCGATCTCTTCTTCGGAAAACGCGCGCTTGGTCGTGCGGAAAAACGTGAAGCCACCAAGACAGGTCTGCCCTCGCATCATAGGCACAAAGAGCGAGGATCGATAGCCGTGTTTGTCGCGCAAAACGATATCTGCCGGGCCGAGCTCAGCTGTACTCCAGTCTGGAATGTGCACCAGCTCCCCTTTGCGCATCGCCATTGGAAGCAGGCTCTCCGTGGCATCAAGCGGGAACCGCACCTCCGCCACGTTCGCAGAGAGCCCCTCGGGCGTGGCGACTGTGGTTTGCCACCCATAGGTACCGTCCGATTGCATGGCCTGAACGACATCACTGTCGATCAAAGAGACGCCAGAGGTGACGATTTCCTCGAAGACGGGTTGCGCATCTGTGGGGCTTTCACTGATCACCCGTAGCACATTGGCGCTGGCGGTTTGCCTTGCCAGCGCGGCTTTCGTCTCATTGACGAGCTTCGCATTCTCCACCGCGATCACCGCCTGATCGGCGAAGCTCTCAACGAGCGCGATGTCCGTGGCGGCGAAGGGTTTCACCTCCCTCCGGTAGAGAGCGATGTTCCCGATCCCCTTACCTTTGTGGACCATCGGAATGGCAAGGAAGGTGCGGATGTTTTCTGCCTTGGCCGCTATGATAGCAGGGTCATCGTTCTTATAGGCTTCGGTCTCAAGCACGTCTTCAACGTGCATGGGGCGCATCTGGACAATCGACTCCGTCGTGTTGAGACCGGAGGCCAGATCCCAGCGTGTCTCTCCCACTTTCAGGAATTCGATCTCCTCGCCCCAATGGGCAACAAGCCGCGAATGGGTCTTCTGTTCTTCGACGAGGTTCATGCTGGCCATGGGCGCGTCGCAGAGGTCGGCGGCCCGGCTCAGAATCGCCTCGAAGACCGGCGTGAGATCATCCTGAGCCTCGCTGACCACGCGCAGGATCTCGGCACTGGCAGTTTGGCGAACCAGTGCTGTTTGGGTTTCATTGAACATCCGCGCATTCTGGATCGCGATCACTGCTTGGTCAGCGAAGCTTTCCAGCAGGTCCATTTCGCGCTGCGTAAACACACTGGGCGAGGTCGGATCGTCATGGCTGCGAGCGAGGCTTATGAGCCCAATAATCTGACCTTTCCACAGCATCGGCGCAAGGATCGTGGCGAAGTTTCCATTCTTTTCGCCCATGCGTTTGACGACCGGATGCACGTCGCCACCGTTAACGGCGTCGGGCACATAACGGACGCGCGGCTGGTCCGAGACGGCATCAAGCAGTGTCCGAGATGGGGGCGATGGTTGATAGTCGGCGCCTTGCCGTGTCCCATAAGGACCGCGGATTTCCCCGATATGCACCAAACCGTCGGCTTCGAGCGTAAGCACCGAAAGATCGTCGCAGGGAATGAGCTTCTGGCAACTGTCGAGGATTTTGGAAAATACGGGCTTTGCGTCCTCGACCGAATTGGAGATGACCTCCAGGATATCCGCGGTGGCAGTCTGCTGCTCAAGCGCCTGATTGGTCTCGCGGAAGAGCCGCGCGTTCTGAATTGCAATAACGGCCTGATCGGCGAAGCCCTGCATAATGCCGAGCTCTTTGTCAGTAAAGGGCTTCGCCGAGCGCGCCACGCCCACGACACCGATCCCTTTGCCCTCCCAGATCATTGGCGCGAAAGCGACCGAGTGATAGGAGGCGATCCGAGCCATCTCGCGCAGCACTTTCGGCACGTCCGGGTTGTTCGCGCAATCGGCAAAGTTTGCCACACGCCGGGTACGGATCGCGTCGCCCGCCGGTGTGATCTCCCATGGCGCAGGGAAGGTCTGCAAAAGCTCGTCTTCGTAGTTCCCGATATAGGCCGCGACCTGCAAGAGCCCATTATCGTCTATCAGCAGAACATCAAGTTCCTCACCGCCAAAGAGATTGCGGCAGCTGTCGAGGATTTTCTCGAACACGGGCTGAGTGTCCTCGACGGACTGGCTGATGACGCTAAGGATTTCCGCGCTGGCTTTCTGCTGCTCCAGCGCCTCTTCGACCTCCGCAGTGCGCTGCTGGACCTCGTCAAACAGCCGGGCGTTGCCGATGGCAATCACGGCCTGCGCGGCGAAGGTCTCCATCAATCCAATCTGCTTTTCAGAGAAACCGTTCACCTGATCGTGGGCCATGGTGATGGTACCGATGGTCTCGCCGTTCTTGATCAGCGGCACCCCGAGCGCGGAGAGATAATTGCCCTGCCGCGCGGGTCCGCTCCATTCGTATGTCGGGTCCGCGAGAGTGTCGGCGACATATACCCGTTCGCCCGCTCCAGCGACGCGGCCAGTGACAGTGTTCTGGCCAGGCACGATGGGATTTGCTTTCAGGATCTCAACAATATCGTCAGGTGCGTCAATGACCTCGACAACTTCGAAATTGCCCGTCTCTGCGTTCTTCAAGGCCACGTAACCGCCCTTCGGCGCGCAGAGCCGCTTTGCCACACGCAAGATTGCCTGCAGCACAGGCCTGACCTCGTTCGGCGAGCGGGAAATCACCCCGAGAACTTCCGAGGTCGCAGTCTGGTATTCCAGCGCTTCTTCGACCTCCGCCGTACGTTCTTTCGTTTCCTGCAACAGGTGTGCGTTCTCTATGGCGATACTGGCCTGATTAGCGAAGGTCTGCACAAGTTCGACTTGTGCAGGCGGAGGCGAGCCTGTGTGGGGCCAGCCCATCACGATCGCATATTCTACCTTTCCATTGACCCGGACAGGAACACCCCGCGTGTGCCGGTAGCCCAGACGCGTTGCAAAAGCGTTGGCCATGAGGGGATCGTTTTGTGCATCCTCGACAAAAAAAGGTTTGCCAGTTTGCATCACACGATACCCGACATGAACTTCCGGGCTGTTGGACGCGTAGCCTTCTGCAAGCTCGTCAATTTCCGCATCGAACCCGTACTGCGCCCGGAAGCTGTAGGTCTCGCCGTCAAAGTGATCCAGAACACAGAAGGTCGCCTGACAAAGCTCTGCGGCCTTTTTCACCAGCAAATCAAAGACGGGCTGAAGATCTGATGTCGCCTCGTTGATGACTTGCAAGAGCTCCGCACTGGCCTGCTCGCGCACCAGCGCCTCCTCGACCTCCGCCGTGCGCTGCTGTAACTCGTCGAACAGACGCGCATTGCTGAGTGCGATCACTGCTTGCGATGCAAACGTCTCCAAAAGCGCAATCTGCTTGGCGCTGAACGCGTGCGCTTTGCTATGGGCCATTACGATCACCCCGACCACCAACCCGTCTTGCACCAGCGGCACGCCCAGCGTCGTCAGGTACATGCCGACGTCGGCAGCCTGCTTCCACGTGTAGCTTTCATCGGTCGCGGTGTCGGCGACATAAACCGTCTTGCCGTGCAGTGCCGCGCGCCCGATGCAGGAGCCTTCCTCCGGCGGGATTGGGTTGGCCTGCAGGAACGCGGTGAACTCCTGCGAGACGTTGTTCGACGTTGCGATCCGGTAGAGTCCGTCATCTGGATCGCGCATGGCAAAGAAGGCGTATTCCGGCGTGCAGATCCGCGACGCGACAGTGAGGATCGATTCCAGCACCGGCTCAAGCTCATTTGGAGAGCGCGAGATGACCCCCAGCACCTCGGACGTCGCGGTCTGGTATTCCAGCGCTTCCTCGACCTCCGTTGTGCGTTCCTGTACCTCGCCGAAGAGCCGCGCGTTATTGATCGCTATTACCGCCTGATCAGCGAAGCTCTCCACAAGCTCGATCTGCCGCTTCGTGAACGGGCCGGCATTCGGGCGCGCCAGATCAAGCACTCCGATCACCTCACCCTCGCGCATCAGAGGCACCGCGATGATCGAGCGCCACCCGCCAAGCTCGGTGGAGAGCGGGTTGTCGAATTCGAGGTCCTCTTCGATATCAGGGATATGGATCGTGGCGCGGTCAAGCACCGCGCGCCCGGCGACATTGGTGCGCTCCAGGCGATGCGGGTTCTCGGTGTGAAACGCCACCATCTCTGGTGGGCAGCCTACATTTGCGCCGAGCGTGAGTAGATCGCCTTCCCGGTTGAAGAGGATCGCAATCGACGCATCGCAGAGCCGCGCGGCGGCCTCTAGAACGGCCTGCAACACCACCGGCAGATCGAACACCGACCCGCTGATCGTCCGCAGCACATCCGCCGTTGCCGTCTGCTGCTCCAGCGCTTCCTGCGTTTCGACGAAAAGCTGGGTGTTGCACAGGGCGATAATGGCCTGATCGCAATAGGACTGTGCAAGTGCAATCTCGGCCGCAGAAAATTCCAGCGCCGTTTTGGATCCCAGCGCAAGAGAGCCGAGACAGACGCCGTTCTGCACTAGCGGAATGTAGATGGCACAAGAGAGCCCAAGCTGCTTGCCGCGAGCGACCTCGTGGGGCGGAAGATCGTAATTGACCCAGTCGATAATATGCTGCGTCTCACCTGTGATCATGGCTCGCGACGGAAAGTTCTGTTCAGGCTCAAGCGGCATGAGCGGCAGACCGCCCACGGTGAAGCGCGAGGCGAGCTTGGCCGCGCCTTCGCGAACCTTTTCGGTGATCATCACACCGCCCCGCACCGCGCCCGAAGCCGGATAGTAATTGTCACCCTCGCGCAGGTGGAAAATGGCCATCTCGCAGCCAATCATCTCTACCGCGCTGCGCACAATCGTGTCGATCACCGGCTGGACGTCGGTGGGCGACTGACTGATCGCCCGCAGGATACTCGAGGTGGTTTTCTGCCGCTCGAGCGCCTCTTGGGTTTCGGTGAAAAGCCGTGTGTTCTCGATTGCTATTGCGGCCTGATCGGCGAAACTTTGAATGAGTTCCACCTGAGCGCGCGGCCGCTCGGCCGTGCTGGGCCACGCAACTAGTATGACACCCCAAACTTGCCCACCGTTGAAAATCGGCACGCCAATCAGGCGCCTCAGGCCGACTTTTTGGGCGAAATTAGCGTCGTAATAGGTCTCATCGCGGCAATCCTCGACGTCGATGAGATCTTTGGACTGCACAACCTGAACCGAGGGATGGGTCAGATCATCGGGCGGCACCGGATAGTGATCGCTCAGCTCCTGTGCCAGATTTGACGCAAACCCGTGCGCCGCGCGATGCAGTATGCCGGCATCCCCGACCTGATCGAGTACTACGAAGCTCGCGTCGCATAGCTCCGCGGTCTTCTCCACTATCGCGTCGAACACAGGTTGCAGATCGCCCGGCGCATTGCTGACGAGCCGCAGAATTTCCGCGCTCGCGCTTTGCTGCGCCAGAGCGGCCTGCGTTTCGCGAAACATCGCCGCGTTCTGAATAGCGACGCTGGCCTGCTCGGCAAAGGCCTGCACAAGCGCGATCTGTTCATCCGCCGTCTCGAATGTCTCACGCAGCCCCAGCACAATGACGCCCCACATCCCGTCCTCTGCCGGAACTGGAACTCCAATAACATCGTTGAACCCATAGGATTGTGCGAGCTTTTTATCCCGGTAATCCGTATCTCCGACATGCTTAAGATGCACAGGAGCGCCGCTGTCATAGACCATCCCGGTTGCCGTGTTCGGCGTCACTGGCGCGGGAAACGCGGACAAATAGTCTTCAAGCTCTTCGCGTGGAAACCCGTAGATCGCGGCGTGATGAATGACGTTACCCTCAAGCCGCCACATGTTGCAAAAGGATGCATCGCACAACTCAGTTGCATGCCGCGCCACAGCATCGAGTACCGGCTGCACATCGCCTGCCGCCTGATGCATGAGCGACAGCACGTCCAACAGCGCAGCTTCCCGCGCCCGGGCTTGCGCCAGCGAGCTATCGATTTTTGCGTTGTCGACTAATTCCGGCAATCAATCATCCCACGTTATCGCGTTTTCGTGATAGTTTAGTCTATGACACGTAGACATGGCCAGATAGGTACTGTCAGACAAATTCGAACCAGTCTCAGTTTGACGCTAAAATCAAGAACCTATCCGGAACAAAGTTGACGCCACTCAGCAAGAGCGGCGGTGCGTGTCAACTTGAAAGTATCTCTGCTGGTCAGTGATCTTTCCTAGTTGAAGTGGTTGTGTACGGAGTAATGGGCGGCGGCGAACTTCTGTAAACTTCGCATGCGCCTGAAACGTTGCATCGCGCGTTCACGTCGTCGAAACGGCAGGTGCGAATTCTCGACGCGGTTGTTGAGCCACCTTCCCGTCTGTTGTTTTTCGAGCGCGCCCAGATCTCTGAGCGCGGCTTTGTATGAGGCGAAGCGATCTGTGACGACGGTTTCCGCTTTGCCGTGTCGCTTCATCAATTTCTTGAGGAATTTCAGTGCTGCAGCTCTGTTTCGGCGTTTGGTGACAACGGTTTCTAGCACCTCGCCTTCGTGATCACCAGCCCGCCAAAGATAATGCCGCTTGCCATTCACCTTCACGAAAACCTCGTCCACGTGCCATTTCCATTTGGAGAACGCGCGCTGTTGCTGAACACGTCGCCGGTGGATCTCCGGCGCAAACATCGGACCAAATCTGTTCCACCAATAGCAGATAGTTTCGTAGCTCACGTCGATGCCTCGCTCGTGCAGCAGATCTTCGACATTCCGAAGCGAGAGCGGGAAGCGGATGTACAGCATCACCGCAACGCGGATGATCTCGGGACTGGTTTTAAAGTATTTGAAAGAGGCGGGTCTGGTTATGGGCAAAAACTACGCAACCGCCCTGCCCGCCTCAACCCTAGTTCTTCTGACATGACCATCAAGGATCAAAGCTGCGCCCAGAGTATTAAGTACGGGGTTGAGCGACATGATTGCCGCGGCATTTGCGAGGCCGATGGATATAAAGCCAAAGAAGAAGAATGATGTTGCGATGAGCAGAAACAAAGAACGAAAAAATTGCAAACCAGGGCAACCTGTTTTCAAAACCGTCTTCATTCGAGGAGCAACCAATAGTCCAACCAGAACTGTTTGGCCGGCATAGCGCGCCCAGATCGCCAGAACTGTATCAGCCCGGTTTCTGACACCTTCAGATCGGGCCTCCCTGCTACAGGGTTCGTCCTCCCTGATCCGGCGGAACAATTCCCTGTTCGCGCGAGAGAATTCCCTGTTCCACCTTTTAGGGAATTTGCAGCATAAACCTCTGAAAAACATACAGCTATAGAGGGAGAAATGACGGAACTCAGTCCCGTTTTGCGAAAATTCCCTGTAAGTTGCCGCTTTATCAGGGAAATCTGGCCCAAGGCGACCCCGACAAAATGCGATACTGAGACTGGCGCCTGAATTGTCCTCTGAATGTACAGTCTGCTCCGTCTCTGATTGAAAGCGCATGCGCCAACTCGCGGGAATTACGGCACAATTCCGGCTTGGAAAACACAACTGAATTGAGAAGGGTATAAGTGGCGGTGCTGTCAGACTAATTCGAAGTCGTCTTTGTCAGGACAATGACGCTGTCCCTTATGCCACGCCGAGATCGCACCATTCGGCCAGAGCAGGGGTGCGTTTGAATTTGAAATGGTCATGTTTGGAGAGGCTGCGATCCTGGTTGAAGTGATTGAAGACATAAGAATGGACGGAAACGAATTTTTGCAATCTTCGCATCCGACGGAAGCGCTACATGGCTCGTTCTCGTCGTCGGAATGGTAGTTGCGAGTTCTCGTCTCTGTCGTTCAGCCAATGACCATAGGCTTGCCGGTCTTCATAGCCCATGTCGCGAAGCGCGGCTTTGTATGAAGTAAACCGATCCGTTACCAGCACTTCTGGCGGACCATATCTCTGCATCAATTTCCTGAGCGTTTTCAATGCAGCGCGTTTGTTTCTTCGTTTTGTGACGACACTCTCAGGCACCTCACCTTCGAGATCGACAACCTACCACAGGTAGTAGCGCTCACTGTTGATCTTCACAACGACCTCGTCGACTTTCCACTGCCATCACGAAAACGCGCGCAGTTGCTGAACACGCCGCCCGCGGATTTCAGGCGCAAACATCGGCCCGAACCGGTTCCACCAGAACCGGATGGTTTCATGGCTGACGTCGATGCCGCGTTCGTACAGCAGGTCTTCGACGTTTCTGAGCGATCACGGAAGCCGGAAATAGATCATCACCGACAGGCGAGTAACCTCGGGGCTGGTTTTGACGTATTTGAAGGAGGTAGATTTGACCATGCGCGAACGCTAGCCAACGGCCCAGCCCGCTCAAGATTGGTCAGTCTGAAAAGACACTGCGCGTGAGTCGAAACAGGCGAAAACGCATAGGTCCTGGCTTGCGACAATCCAACATCGGGTGCCCCTTTCGGCACCTCATCCGCTGCCTCGTTCAAAGAGCAGGGACGCCAAACCGCGGAGGTAACCGGCACCATAAGCTACATGCATTGAAACAAATACTATCGGAAGCCGAAACGCCGCGGCCGGCTCTAGATCGCACGTTGCACGAGCAGCGACCAGACCGCCGGCAAAAAGATGAAGCGCCAGCAATGCGACACCGATACCGCCCATTGGCGGCCACAGAACTGCGGTCAACGCGGAAATGCTAATTGCTGCTACGAAAGCGGGAGGAACTGTCTGCCGCCAAGTCGTTACCCGACCGAGACGCCTGCCTGAAACTGGCTTATAACGACCGTAGCGAAACATCTGAAGCGCCAGAGTACGCAGCGTGTCTCGCGCGATATAGGCCACCTGTATAGTCGGATCGAGCACCACATCGCCGCCCCTCGCGACGATCCGCGCATTCAATTCGTCGTCCTCGGCATAGGGGATGTCGGTCGCGAAGCCGCGCAAATCCCAAAGTACCTCGCGCCGCCAGCAGCCAAACGGTACGGTCTCGACACGCTTTCGCCCCTCGGCTCCGATCCGGAATGAGGAATTCCCGACCCCAAACGGATGCGCCATGGCGAAAGCAATCGCTTCTGCCATGGGGGTCTTTGCGCCTGGATGCGTGATGACGACGCCACCGACGTTCCAAGCTCCGGTTTCGAGGAGCACGTCAACACAGGACCGGGCATATTCGGCTGGGTAGACAGCATGTGCATCAAGCCGCAACACAATCTCTGCGTCGGTCGCTTCGAGCGCAAGATTTAGAGCATGGGCCGGTAGCCGATCAGGATTATCAAGCACCGAAACACGGGGCTCGCATGCCGCAAGCGCGTCAAGGCGCGCGCGTGTACCGTCTTCGCTCATCCCGTCAACCACCGTGAGAGAGAGGCGTTCGCGCGGGTAGTCAAACTCCAGAACCGAGGTAACTGCGGCGTCGATGTGTTTGATCTCGTTACGGCAAGGCATGATCGCCGCAACTGAAGGAAGCCCCTTCTCGTCACCACTTCGCTGCTTCATCTCCAGTCAGTCCCCCAGACCCAGCACTTGCTGTTTTTGACCCGGGGCGTTGAGGCACACGCGCTCATAGAGGTCAGCATAGCGGCCGACCATCGCTTCGAGGGAGTTCTTCTCTTCGATCCGCTTTCGGGCGAGCCGCCCCGAGGTCAGGCGTTCGGCGGCTGGCATTTCGACAATTGCCCGCATGGCATCCGCGAGCGCTTCGGTATCTCCGGGCGGGATGATCGCACCGGTATCCCCAACGATCAGTCGACTATCTCCGACATCTGTCGCAATACATGGCACCTCGCTCGCCATCGCCTCGCCCAAGACGAGCGGGAAAGCCTCGCCAAACACTGAGGGCAACACAAAAGCGTCGAGTCCAGGCAGTAGGGCATGTATGTCGTAACGCTCGCCCAAGCAGGATACATGATCGTCAATCCCCTCACGCGCGAGCGCGTCGACGAGTTCCGGGTTTTGACGTTCGATCCCGGTACCTGCGAGTACGAGGTGAATTGGCACCCCTGACGCGCGCAATTTGGCTGCCGCAGAAAAAAGCACCGCGTGCCCCTTCATTGGGTGCCAGCGGGCAAAAAGACCAAAAAGGGTTGCATCCCCAGTGTTGCCAATCTCGTTGCTCAGCATTTCGCGAGAGTTCGGCCGGGACCGAAAGTGAACGCAATCTGTGCCGTTCGGGATTACCAGTGTCTTGGACGCATTGAATCCGGCCCGCTCGTGCTGCTTCGCTGCGACCTCCGAAACATAGACGATCTTTTCAGGCCAGCCAGATAAGTATCGGTTGAGCTTCGCTGCCGCCCGACTTATCGCGGGAAGCTGAACCGGCGGATCGAGCGTGTTGTGATTACTCCAGACGACCGGCGCTGGCGAACGTGCCAATATACGCAGGACCGTGGCGGCAAGGTTGCCATGATAGATCCATCCCTGGATCACGTCCGGCGCTGCTTTTCTCACCTCTCGAACCATGCGATAGAGTGCCCGCAAAGGCACCCTCTTACGAGGGGCGCCGATCTCGATCAACTCTGCGCCCGACGCTAGCAAGCGTTCCTTCAAAGGTCCGCAACTGGTCATTACCAGTATGTGGTTTTTTATCCCAGCGGCCTGAAGCCCCTCGACGAGTTGAACGAGAACGTATTCCGCACCACCCACGTCTATCCCATCGATGACATGCAAAACACGCACTAGCCTCTCCCCTCGTAGAGGACGGCCGCCTGCCCCATTGCCACAGCCACTAAAATAACCACCGCTTTGTTATCGATCACGTTATGAGAAAAAAAGCCGTATAGCCCGAGGAGGCAACCGACCAGAATCAATTCTGGCGATCTGGCTCCTGCGCCAAGAGCGATGATCGAGAAGACAAAGGCGACATAGATGAACAGTCCAACCAAGCCCACATCAATCCAGGCGCGCAGGTACATGTTGTGTGGACCGAAGCCAAACGGGGCGTTTGCTTCCAAATTGGTTAATGTGTGGCCCGCCCCATTTCCGACAAACGGGCTTCTTGCCGCGATATCGAGGTAGTGGTTGAAGAGAAGCGGTCTGTAAGGGTCCTGTAGGTTTCCCGCACCTGAAAGTAGAAGCTGTTCCGCACGCTCAACAATGGCCGTGTTCTGAACTTGCGGCAGGGTTGTCAAAACATACAGGATCGCCACGCTGACCCCCAGAGCCGAAATTGCGACCGCCGCACCAAATACCAACCGGTCAAGCCGCCGCCCCCGCAGTTCACGCAGTGCGAACAATGCACCATATGTCGCGAGAACGATGAAGAGGAAGAAGATACCCATCCGCGAGAGCGTGCAAACAACTCCCGCTGCAGCAACCACAATGACACCAACATCCAGCAATCGCATGCGTCTGTAATCTACCGACAATGACAAACTTGCAGCAATGAGAAAAGCAGCCGTGTTCGCATTAAGGGCCAAACCGCCCGTGCGCCCGATGGGAGACCCCAGTGCAGTCGGCAGGAAAGTTTCGAGGATAACCGACGCGCTCAACAGCAGGACTACGAGTGCGGACATCTTACGGACGGTAACCGTAACCGTAGCTTCACTGGCTAATGCGATCCCGAACAACAGAACAGCAAACTGGAGGACAGGTAGAATAATGGTGAAGTCCACGTCGCCGGATAACGGCATTCCTCCAGAGTGAATGGCATGTATCGCGACCCAACCCGAAAAAATCGTCAGGGGCACAACACAGAACCGAACCGCACCCTCAAAGCGTTCAAAAGAAGTACGAACCGTCCCTTCGACCGCAATAGCAGTGACAAACACAACTGCCAGAGCAACGAAAATGAAATAGGCACTTAAAGGAAAGAGCCCTCTTTCCGATAGGAAGATATCTAGGTTTGTTGCCAGTATGCAAAAGGCCAACGTCACGGCTATCGCAATTGGTCCGGCGCTCACAACAACTTGGTAGTTGGCAAGTCGCAAATTTCCCTCAGCCATTCTTTGCTCTTCGCGGGTAAACAGAAGTGTTCAGGAAAAGTGTCTTCAGTATCGTTTGTATGGTCAAGATAATGATCCGCAGGTCGCTGGCAGGTGTCGCGTTCTGGAAGTAGTCTACGTCAATTGCGAGTTTTTTACGCATGACACTCACGTAATTCTGGAGTGGATCATCAGGTGAGAGAAGCGCTTCTCCCTCTTGATAATACCAAAGACTACCTGGACTAGTAAGGCCGGGCCGGAAGGCGAGCGACTCCCACTCGCTTGGGCCGTATAGTTGTTTAACGATTTCAGGGTCTTCAGGACGCGGTCCGACAATAGCCATCTGACCGGCAAGTACGTTGAATAGTTGCGGCAACTCATCGAGCTTCGCCGCTCTGATGAACTTGGCACCCGGTAGCAGACGTTTGTCGTCCGGTGCCGTCACCTTGGATCCAGACTCGGATCCGACCGGCATGGTGCGAAATTTGAACATCGTGAATTGATCGCCGTCTTTCCCAACACGTGGCGCCCGATAAAGGATACGCCCTTTGCTTGTCAGCCCAACGATGGCGGCTGTCAGTATCATCAAAGGCGCAAATACAATGGCCGCAAAAACTCCAATAAGGAGGTCCAGACCGCGGTGAAGATACCCGAGCTTTCCCATTATTTCGGACTACTTTCGAAGGCGCTTTTTACTGCGTCAATGACACGTTCGACTGACGCGTCGTCCATCTTGCTGTAGATCGGAATGCTCAACATTGATTGATATGCAGCACTACTGACCGGAAACGCCTCCTCGGTCAGTTGGTATTGGTCCCGCCAATAGGGTTGCATGTGAAGCGGCACATAATGCACGCTAACGCCTATCCCGTGCGCGTTCATATGAGCCACCATAGCATTTCGGTCTATGCCGCAGTCAGGTTCAAGGCGGATAGGATAAAGGTGCCAAGCGTGGCAATCACTCGATGTCCCGGCAGAGGGCAATTGAAGCGGAAGCTCTTTGAAAGCCTCGGTATAGCGCTGGGCGATGAACTCGCGCCGCCGATGCATCTCCGAAAGGCGGCGAAGTTGGTGCACTCCGATCGCGGCCGCGATATCAGTCATATTGTATTTGTACCCCGGGGCGACCACTTCATAGTACCATGGTCCTCCGGCCTGATACCTGTCGAAAACATCTCGGTTGATCCCGTGGAGCCGCATTGTCCTCGCACGCGCTGCTATCTCCTCGTTTTGAGTTACCAGCATGCCGCCCTCACCGGTCGCGAGCGTTTTCGTCGCGTAGAAACTGAACACGCATGCGTCGGTCTCAAGGCTGCCGATCGGCTGGCCTTCGAAAGTGGTCGGAAGCGCATGTGCGGCGTCTTCCACGACAGCCAGTCCATGCGATTTCGCGAAACTCTGTATGGACCTCATGTCGCATGCCAAACCGCCATAATGCACAGGAATGATCGCACGCGTTCGGTCAGTCAGGGCATCGGCAAGCAGGGTAGCGTCAATGTTCAGCGTTACCGGATCGACATCCACGAAGACCGGGTCAGCCCCCATGTAACGAACAACTTCGGCTGTCGCCGTAAATGTATGAACCGGGACGATGACTTCATCGCCATGCCCGATACCCAGGGCCTCGACAGCCAAATGTAGGCCCGCAGTGGCAGAATTCACCGCGACAGCCTGGACCTCGCCACCAAGGTGTTCCGCGAACTCCTGCTCAAAGCGTGCCGTTGTCGGTCCAGACGTGATCCAGCCGGATTTTAGGGTTCTAACGACCTCATCAATTTCTGCCTGCCCGATATCCGGCAGAGCGAACGGCAAATAGGGCCGCAACTCGTCAGTTTGCATATTCAAGCTGCACCCTTGTCGCGATGAAAAGAAAGCTGCTCGGCATATCCAGGAACACATCCTTGCAGCGCTGCAACGATATCACCGTCACCGCCAATGCGTATAAGCTCTTCAAGCTCGTTGATCGTTTGCGTGGTCTCCACAAGAGACTTTCCCGCGGATCGGGCCATCAAAATGCGCGGCGTGGGCCCGTCTATACATTCCTCGGCATCGTCGAACAGAACTTCATAGAGTTTTTCGCCGGGTCTTATACCAATGATTTTGATGTCAATATCCGTGCCCGGCCGCTTGCCGTTGAGGACAATCATTTGGCGGGCAATGTCGATGATTTTTACTGGTTCGCCCATGTCCAGCACGTTGATGTTTCCACGGTCATCGCTGTTCAGGCCAAGCACAAGTGAATGTACGACAAGCTTGCAAGCTTCTGGAATCGTCATAAAGAAACGGGTCATTTCTGGATGTGTAACGGTAACGGGCCCACCCTCTTCGATCTGCTTTTGAAAGATCGGGATGAGCGAACCGGATGAGCCGAGCACATTTCCGAAGCGCACCGTCATAAAGCGCGCGCCAGTACGACTGCGATCCAATGCCTGGCAGTGGAGTTCCGCAAGTCTCTTGGTCGCACCCATAACGCTGGAAGGGTTCACGGCTTTGTCGGTTGAGACTTGAACCATTGCCTTAGCGCCTGAGGCAAGTGTGGCCCGTGCCACGTTTCGTGTGCCAATAACATTCGACAGAACCGCCTCAACCGGGTTCGACTCGACCATGGGTACGTGTTTAAGCGCAGCTGCATGCAGCACGACATCCGGACGAGCTTGCATGAATACGGTTTCAAGCCGTTGCGAATCGCGGATATCGCAAATGGTTGCCTGAATCTGAGCGTCCGGAAATTCCTTCTTAATCGCCTGCTCGATCTTCCATAAATTGAACTCGCAATTGTCGATAAGCACCAATTTCGAGCACCCGATCTCAGCGACGAGCCTACTCAGCTCACTTCCTATGCTCCCGCCAGCACCGGTCACGACCACGTGCTTGCCATTAATGGCTTTTTCAATTGGAGCCATATCGAGATCGACCGGGGCGCGACCAACAACAGCTTGCAGAAGGCCGTGGTCCACTTCGATCCTCTCGCTTTCGACGAAAGATGCTGTCGCTATTGAAGTGCGGATAGCTGAAATACGTAAGTTCTGCTTGACCGCTGCATTAAGAATTAGGGCGAGCTCTTCCTGCGATGGATGCCGCGTCAGGATAAGTTCGCTTGGACGGCGGTTTTTGCGCGCCAGTTCTTCCACCACCGCGTCAAGCCGTGAAAGGTCGCCCAAGATCGGCACTTGGCGCACCGTACGGTCAACGTAGTCTGTTCTGTGATCAATGATTCCAACGGGCTCGAACTTCGCTTCTGAGTTCAGTTCCAGACCTCGAAGCCAAAGATTACAATTGGCGCCGGCATGGAACAGCAGGACACGATTAGTAGTCTGCGAGGCTTCCAAAAGGGGATGAGCTGAGTCAATCACATACTGCCAGCCAAGTCGACCGGCAAGCAAAGCGAAACTCACAAAGAACCAGTGAGCGAAAACACCCAGCAAGAATTCAAACTGACCACCAGAGCGTGCAAAGCCGATGCTCAACAATATATTGGACAGAAACACAACGACCGCGCTCGCGCACAGAATACCTGGCAAATCCCGCACAGAGAAATAGCGCCAAACCTGACATTGAAGCTTGAAGGCGAGGTAAACCGGTACACAAAGCCCCGCGATGATGGCCACTACCAAAAGCATCTGACTCGCGTCCAGATCCCAGTACACGGTTGGCAGAAGCAAAAAGGTAAAATACGTTGCGGCGCAAGTGACAAACGTATCATGAAAGACAACCGCTGCTACAAGGCCAGATTTTTTCCTGGCTAGCCCCCGCCGCAGCCATCGACCATAATTAAAAGCAGTAGTTAATAAATTCGAAACACGGCCGTTCGCAACACGACCGTTGGCATGAAAATGAACCAACACTAATACCCCCAAGCGCCACGCAAGATGGAGCGTCACACACAGTCAAGTGTTACTTATGATAATATCATCATATGCGCAGTACTGATAAAATTCCAATAGTCTTGCCACAGGGTTGCCACATTGTCGCCATAAATCTGAAAAAATACGGTTTGTTTCCAAATTGCTGCACATAAAAAAACTGGGAACACACCGATTTGTGGTCAGATTCTCTTACCAGACGGCCTAAAAATACAGCGCGCTCAGACCGCTAAACCGACCCGAGCGCGCAAAAACAATGAACGGTCCAAAACGCGGAACAGTAACGATCAGAACAGAAGACCGTTGGAATACTCCCAATTCGGATCAATCTCGTCGGCACCGATGACTGTATTTGGTCCAAGGTTTGAGTCTTGGATACCGCCGCCCCAGCCGTAACTGTCATCGTAGAAAACGGGCTGCACGTCTCCGAAGACGTTGTCATAGACTTCAATGTCTGTCGTTGGCTGTTCAAAGCGGGTGTGTTCGTTGGCAATTAAAAGGCCGATTCCCGGTGCATCCTTTCGGAAGTATTCTTCGTCGCCGGTGTGGAACAGCAGATTGTCTGTCGCCGTCACGTCCTGAGCATTGTCCAGGTAGACTTGCACGCTGAAATTGTCGTAGACCCTGTTTCCTTCGATCATGACGTCGGAGGAGGACAACACGCCGATACCTTCGCCGTAATTTTTGAACACGATGTTGTCCTCGACAAGAACGTCGGTTGAGACATCAATCGCAATCCCACGCGGCCAACCATAGTCGAGATCACGTTCTTCATTCATCAAGCCGGTGTCAAAGACGACGTTGTCCGTAATCACATGTCCACTGCTATCACCCAACTTATTAGACCCGACCCAAATGCCACCAACTTCCGATGCATGCACGATGTTGTTAGAAATGGTCACGTTGTCGGACGCCCAGACCACAAGCCCCGTTCCAGTGGAGTTTGTAACTTCGAAGCCTTCGAAACGGATATTGTCCGCTGCAAGGGTGACGAGATCCGTATTGGGCGGTGTTCGACTGCCATCAATGACTGGACGCTCTCCTGGATAGGCGGCGATGACCATGTCGTTTCCAACATCGCCACCGTTTTCGATCAGGATCGGCCCATCGTATACCCCGCCACGAACGAGGATGACATCTCCTGCGCCAGCTACACTTGCCGCATGCTCGATGGTCTTAAAAGGATCGTCGATCGAGCCGGTGCCGCTGTCGCTGCCGCTGTTTGAAACAAAGAACCTTGCTTGCGAGATGACGTCGGCCTGAGCACTATTGTCGGGTACAGACTCGGGCACTGGTTCTGGATCCGGCGTCGGTTCAGGTTCTTGCTCGGGTTGAAGTTCCGGTGCAGCGACGTCCTCGGGTGGCGGTGTGCTCGGCGACCCCGGATCCGCAACGATCACTTCTTCCGGCGTGTTTTCGGATTCCAATTCAGACCCAGAGTCCGGCTCATACTCCGACGCAGGCTTGGCCGCATCGTGGATAGACTGCCAAAATGAATGAGAGGTATCTTCGCCGCCTCGCCAATCCGACCTATCAAACAGGCCATTACTAAAGAGCCCACGTAGAAACAGGAAAAGGTTCATTTGTTCTGCTCGCACATTGTTTTTTTGTTCGCGTGACCGCCGTGCAACGATATCTGCCGTCTATTGAAGTGTTAGTAAGCGACGGCAGTTCGGCGACATGACGATCCGAAAACCATTGTCTAGCGTAGTGTCGAAAATTTCTAGAAGACTAAGGTTGCGACGCCTGAACAGGCGGCAAACTGACAAGTTCCGGCCAACTTCCCTGCTGATTTCCGCCGATCAGTCTGTGGGGATTGACTCCGATTGGCGCTTTTCAACGCTGACATCACCTTGAAATCAGAACTTTTTCCCATGGTAGGGAAGCAATCATGTCACATGCTGAGCTTCCAGTAATTTCTTGCTCACTCTGCTCTCCGTTCTGGGACCGTGAGGACAAACGAAAAGCCGCATTTAATGCCGTCAGTAAGCAGACACGCATGCAAGGACCTTTAATTGCATAGCTCAGCGCGCAGCGTTTTCTCGCATTTAAAGCGATTCGATTCAGGTGATCGGTCGCGCAAGCTGCGTAAGCAAAGGTGAGTCCGGCGGGCTACATCGCGGTCAAACCTGTCCAAAGAGCAAGGCAACTGTTAAGTCGGGGCCAGTCTTATTTGCTAAGCGTTGGATCGAAATCGGTGCTATAGAAAATGTCCGAAAAATCTGCGTCACGGATTTAAGTCTTTATAGCCACCCCACCCATTGCCCGAAGCCTTGTTTCCGGAAAGGCGGGCGGGCCGCATCGCGCCATTATTGTCAAATCCGCTTGCGCGATTGCCGATAGCCCGATTGCCGATAATTTGATGCAATGGCCCGGTGGTGTTACGGCCAAGTTTGAACCCAACTCCGTCACCAGCGGCCTGACGCGTTCCCGGGATCCATCCATTCCTGGATGCGGTCGAACCTTCAATCGTTACAGGAGCCTCGGCCAGCCACAGATCAAAGCCATCATCGGAATTGTTGTAGGAACTACAATTCGAAATCACGTTGCCTGTAGCTCGCCTCGGAATGGACGTGACACCTATCCCGTCGGCATTGCCGCCCGGCGTCTCTGATCTTGGATCATAGTTGCTGTGCGCTTTACAGTTCCGAAGCAGATTGTTGCGTGAATCCCCGATTACTAGAATTCCGGGTCCCTGGTGTTCAAAGCTATGGACCCTATCGAGCAGGTTGTTCGATGCATTCTTGATTTGAATACCGACGGCCCATGCCCCTGCTGAATTCTGCTTTGCACCTCTGACCGAGAAATTGATAAGTCGCCAATGGTCGCCGTTCAGGTTTAAACAGTAAAGCGTGCGCGCCGAAGTCTTAGCGCTGCAATCGAGAAGGACACCGGGACCGCTGCCGCGTAGGGTAATCGGAGCATCGGATCTGCCGCTCTTTGCCAGATTGAGACCATACTGCGTGCTGCCCTGGAAGCCGTACACTCCGGGCGCAACGAGAACCGTGTCTCCGGGTTGTGCCAATGCGATGCCACGCTGGATGGACCTAATCGGGTCTGATGAAGTCCCGGCGTTTGTGTCATTACCATCTGCCGCGGAAACATGGATCACACGACCTGATGTACTCTGATCACCCGTATTTCCTGCCGCGCGCGCTTCTAGCTGGTCCGGACTTGACGCACAACCGCTCAGCAACGCTATCGTCAACATTAGTAAGAAGGAAAATTTCCGACGTCTCATAAAAAGTCCCATTCTCTGAAGGCGACGCGCCCCCCGTTTTCCTTGGATTCACCCAACAGAAGCCGCCCCCCTGCCGGATGCTGCACCGGGAAAATGATACGATGCGATGTCTGCCTAATCATCCCCATGATTGGAGCCACATTAGCGTGGAAGGCACACCATGCGGGGACACCCATGGCGAAGGGTGAATCCTCTGGGTTGGAGTTTCTGAAACCGCAGCTGCGCAAGCTGCGATCCACAATAAAAGGCAATTGTCGTGGCTGCTTTCCTCACGCGGATCACCGAAAGCAAATCGAGACGGGGCTTGTTGATGTGAGTGCTGAATTCAACCATCCCGTCAGCAGTCGTCCGTCGCAGCTCATCTGGACAATCGAAATCGGGCCGCGGCATTCTGGATGTTTTCATTTGCCGCACCTAATCCGGACGTTTAACACAAAGCCGGCCAAGAGAGACTTTTCATCCACACTTCGAATTGCAGTCATTTAGGCTTGTCCTTCATACCAGAAGCCGCCCTTGAGCTAGCAATGAAGTCATCACTATTGACGGAAATAGGCTCATCGGCATTCACCTTACGCTCAACAGATATTTGCGATTTATGCTACTACGAGCCGTCACAAGTAATTTGTACAGAATACCAGCATTCAACGCAACGTTGGCAGGCAGTGTTCAATTCCACTCTTCAGCCGTGGTGTCCACCAAAACAGTTCCGATGCTGTAGAAGGTCGATGCAGATAATCTGCTACCGCATCCCAAAAAAATAATACTTGCCTCGCATGAACAGGTTGTCCATCGACTACGAAAGCGTAATGGATTTCATTCTTTCGTCAGATGGTACCGCGGGTTTTCCTGCCGCTCGCCAGGACTCAACGCTATGAAGCTCTCGATAGTTTATTCGTCTTGCGCACACTTTCTGTTCGGCACCATTCCGTTTTGGGGTCACGTATTTACATAGAAATTCCTTGCCGACTAGCATTTATCTGCATCATGAGAAATGGTGCTGGTGGACCTTGACTACCATTGTTGGAAAGCAAAGCATCTGTGGCTAACGAGTGATCTCATGAAGGAAGAGAACGAGATAAGTCCGAGTAACGCACCAAGCCCATCGGGCCTATCGACGAAGGGCCGACTTGGCTTTCTCTTTCGTGATTCCGCCGTTTATGGAGGAGCGGCGGCTGTTAGTCGGCTGGCGACGCTGATTACCTTTCCCCTTCTTGCACGTCATCTCAGCACCTCTGACTACGGCATCTTTGACACGCTTCAAGTAATGGGTGCGTTCTTGACCATCCTCTTCATTTTCGGTCAGGACAGCGCCGTATCCCGCTTTTACTTCGAGTACGAAAAAACTGAAGCCAGGAAACAGGTGATATCTCAGTCGCTGATGTTTCGGGGTTTTTTGATCGTGATTTTCGTGCCGCTGTTATGGACGTTAGGTCCAGCAGCCATTCGTCATTTCGGGTATGACAGCGAAACGGTGTTCGCATTTCGCATCCTCGTCCTTCAAGTGCCCTGTATGGTGATCATCGAGTTTTCGGTGACACTGCTGCGTCTGACCTTCCGACGGTGGCATTTTGTAATGCTTTCGCTCGCCTTCTCATTCGTGCAAGCGGCGTTCGTGGTCTGCGCAATCCTCGTTTTCAATGCGGGCATCGGCCAACTCATGATCGCAAATTTCGCCGCCGCGCTTATCTTCGCTTTAATCGCGCTTCTGCTAACGCGTGACTGGCTTACACGGCCGTCAGATGTGCACTATCTTCGCGAGATGCTACCCTACGCAGGGCCCTATGGCCTGATCAGTGCCTCGCGCGCCGTAGGGCCGCTGGCAGAGCGGGCGCTTGTCGGGGCCTTGATCGGGACAGAGGCGCTCGGTCTCTACGCCGCCGGTGCCAAGATCGCGATGCTTTTCTCCTTGTTTGCCTTCGCATTCCAGACCGCATGGAATCCCTTTGCCCTTGCGGTTTTTAAGAAATCGGATGCGGCAGAGACCTACAATGCCGTGTTGAAGAGCTTCACGCTTGCGGTGTGCCTTGCCTCCTTCGCCCTTCTCATCCTCGCAGAGCCACTTCTCGTACTCCTTGCGTCAGAAGCTTACCGGTCGGGAGTGGTCGTCATTTTCCCACTAGTGCTGGCGCTTGTGATTGAGGCTGTCGGCTGGGTGACGGAAATCGGCGTTGTACTTGCCAAGCGCAGCGGACTGAAGCTTGTCGCCTACATTCTGGCATTCTGCGTGACAATAATAGCTATTTTGATCCTTGCACCGACGTACGGAATTTCTGGCTGTGCATGGGCGGTCGTTTTGGGGAGTATAACCAAGACGGCTGTCGTTACGCTGTTCGCGCAACGAGCCTACCCGCTACCATGGGTCTGGTCGCCAATCTATGTGTTGCTGCCCTCGACGATGGTAATCGGAGTACTTGCCCTTGCGCTTGACGCTGTCTGGCCAGTTATGCTCGGGTTCGCAATTCTGCCCGTGCTTTCCTATCTCTTCGTATTCGATTCTGGTGATCGCGTCTTGCTGACGCGTCTGGTTCGCCGATCTTAGTTTGGAAGGGCGTCGTACTGCGCTTTCAGTTTCTTTTTCCAAGTTGCTATATCCGTAAAGCGCTCAGCACTTGCGATAGCATTGGCCGACATCGAATTTCGCAGCTCCGGATCGGAGCACAACTCGACGAGCGCCTCGGCGAGCGCCTCCGGTTGACCAGGCGGGACTAAACGTCCTTGTGATGCACTCACGTATTCCGGGACGCTTCCGACTGCGGTTGAGACCACTGGAAGCCCAGCGGCTATCGCTTCCAACAGTGAGAGAGGCAAACCCTCCGAGACCGAGCTCAAGACAAAGATATCCGCCGCATTCAGCAAGGAATTCACATCTTTGCGACCACCAAGAAACTGGACGCGCTCTCCGATCTGTAGGCGCTCTGCCTGCTCTTCAAGTTCCTCGCGCAACTGACCTTCGCCGCAAATCCATAACCGAGCTTTGGGCACGGTCTTGAGTGTGATGGCAAACGCCTTGAGCATCGTCGAGATATCCTTGACCGGGGCAAGCCGGCCGGTGGAAATGGCAATGACCTCTCCCGGATCCGCACCGAGTTTGGACCGGACTTTTTCTCTAGCTTCCTCACTACTTGGTTTGGCGGGTTCGACCACGTTGTCTATCGTCGTCATTGGCTTTCCGGGAAACCGCCCCTCGTTGGCTTGCGCTGCTGTTTGACCAACAAAGATAACCCGGTCCACGAACATCCTGACCGCCAGAGTCTCCATCAATCTCAAGACCCAGCCACGAACACCATCGTACTGAACCGTACGAACATTGTGGATCGAAGCAACCATCGGAATATTTGCCCATCGACCAACCACCGCGCCGATGATCGTGGCGTACGTTAAGTGCAGGTGAAGCGCGTCGGGTCGAAGCTTTCTGAGCGAGCGAAGAACCCGAAGATAGCTAACCGGCGTCCAAAGACGGCAATTTTCTACGACGACGACCTCAGCGCCTTTCGACACAAGTCGATCATATAGGAAGTCCGAAATTGAGCCGAACGATAAAACAGTAAGTGTGTCGGCGCTGAGATCCTCGTTAAGCATGACGTCCAGAAGTCGTTGTGCACCGCCTATTTCCAGATGATCGATAGCATGCACTACGCGCTTTCCGGACATTCCTTGACCTCCAAAAGTGGTATCGCAATGAATAGCAACAGCTCCATACATCCAAGCCTTGACGCGGCTAATTCATTCCCTTTCTTGACTAACGCGTGCACCTCTATGGTCTGTTTCAAGATTCACTCAGCTTCAAGAATGACGGGACTCCGCCAGAAAACTCACCCTAGTTAACCTTTTGACATCATCCAAGATGTTGTTTTCTTAAACTAATCTTTTGCCGCAAGAACGTTACCGACGCAACACTCTTGGTCAAGTTTTCGGGAGCGGGCTCTTTCCATTTGCTGCTGCATACCAGCGATTTGCTAACATGCACAATTCCAAGCATCGTTAAGTCGACACTGCCGGCCCCGCCAAGATGCTGTCAGACAAATTCGAACCAGTCTAAGCAGGCGAGTAGAGTTGTACTTTATGCAGCGACAAGGTCGCGCCACTCGGTAAGAGCGGTGGAAGGTGTCAGCTTGAAGGTGTCTTGGCTGATAAGAGATCGCAGTACTTACGGACGAGATCGAACACGTCTGAGCAATGACAGCATAGCTAACCTTTCCCCTGCGTAAAGACCACCCCACTCGGCCAGATGCCAGCACCAACGGTTCGACTTAATCCCTTCGACATGTCGTTTCCTGAACTCGTTAAGAAAAATCGGCCGAACCTGCGCCATCAAATCGAATGGCTTAAGGGCTCAAATCGATATCGCACTCGTGCAGTAGGTTCTCGACGTTCCGGAGAGACATGGAAACAGGACAAACAGCATCACCGCCAGATGGATGAATTGTGAACTGGTCTTGAAACAGCGAAACGGCGATCGATTGGTGATGGGGCGACGCCACAAAAACGCCCTCCCCGTCTCAAGCCAGTTTGCTTTTACAACACCCGTCTGCCTGAGAATGGGGTCATTGCCCAAGGGATACCGGGGTGGTGGACAGGTAGTGAGCGTGGATTTCATCGGATGAAAGGACGCGATTGTAAATCCGGACGTCATCCAGACTGCCGGCGATCTCATCGATGATAGTGCCATCGGCTTTTATAAACGCGCCAACCGTCAGAGGCTCATCCTCAAAGCCGATCTCACCTTCGTAAGGCAACGCACATACCTCGGCTCCGTCAGCAAAAAGGCGCGCCATTTGACCATCATAGGTTGCGGCAAGATGGATCCACTTGTCGAGCTCGGCCACATATTGCAAATCAGCGTAACACTCGACCTGTACCCTATCCGAAAGCCCAATCTTTTGCGTCACTTTTGCAAGCAATGAACGACGCTCGGCAAGTTGCAGCTTGAACTGCGGGCCGTGAAAACCAAAGAACAACGCCGGATAGGCACTGGCAACGACGGAAACATTTTTGTCTTCGGTGCGATAAGTCCACGCGATCAGAGAGATCGACTTGGACGTCGCGCGAATCTCGTCCGTCATCTGGACCGAGACGATGCTGTCGTTCTCGCCATCGAGCAACAGCACGCCATCAATTATCCCTTCTTCTGACCCGATATTGATGATTGTGCCATCATGCCCATTGCCGGACATGTCTACGACAAGGTCACCGTGATGTTCGTCAAAGCTCCACATTCCGACAAGGCCTTCTTTCTCATCCGCACCGACCTTTAGAGCGAAAACCAACAACAACGCCACTGCAACATACAATGAGTTCTTCACACCCAAGTACTCCAATAAAATACAAGAAAGCTCAAAACGCTGCCCCCCGAATTCTGGTTTTATTCAACAAAGTGACGTCTACTATCCACTAGTTCGCGCAACTTTTGCGCATAACCATACGCGATTTACCGACAAGATTACATGATCTCTCTTTCGACGGTGCTGTCAGACAATTTCGAACCAGTCTCAGCTAGACTGATTGAAGCTGCGCCTTATGCCGCGTGAAGCTCACACCACCCGGCAAGAGCGACGGACCGTATCGGCTCGGAAGTGTTTCGGCTAATAAGTAGATCACTGCTGGTTGAAGTGGTTGTAGACGGAGGGATGAACGGCGGCGATGTCCTGCAAACTTTGCATCCGCCTAGAACGATGTATCCCGCGTTCTCGTCGTCGGAATGCAAGGTGTGAGTTTTCAACCCGGTTGTTGAGCCACCTTTCTTCCTCATCTTATGGAATGGACGCCCCTTGCACCGACGCCGATAGTTTTCGGCAGACGTAGCAAGCAGAAGGAGTTCACAGAATGCAGTTACTTGCGATTGATTTAGGCAAACAGTCGTTTCACATCCACGGGATCACCGATCAGGGCGAGGTGATCTCGAAGAAGGTGACCAGATCAAAACT